>NZ_JBIIVN010000029.1:0-20185 GCF_044339385.1 Collimonas sp.
CCGCCAGCTTGACCAACTCAGGATCGGGCTTGGCCCGTTTGGTGCGTTTTACGTAGGTCATTTTTTCCTCTATGGTGGCAGTGTGCTGCCAAATGACCGTTTACACAAAACTAATTACACCCTCCAGTCGTGACGCCACGATTGGCGAGCTGGTCGGCGCGTTCGTTGCCAACGTGTCCAGCATGCCCCTTGACCCAACGCCACTCTATCTTGTGCCGCGCTTGGGCGGCATCCAGCGCCTGCCACAAGTCGACATTCTTTACCGGTTCGCGCGCGGCGGTTTTCCAACCGCGCGCTTTCCAGCCGTGAATCCAATCACTGATACCCTTTTGCACATACTGGCTATCGGTGAACACCGTGACTTCGCACGGCCGGGTCAGCGCCGTGAGCGCCTCGATCACAGCTTTCAACTCCATCCGATTGTTAGTGGTATTGCGCTCGCCGCCAAACATTTCTTTTTCCTTACCGTCGGCAACCAATAACGCACCCCAACCGCCGGTGCCAGGATTACCCTTGCATGCGCCATCCGCAAATATTTCCACTTTACTCATGTTTGTAAAACTCGCTTTCACTGCTTGATTGATATCGCCGACACGCCACATCCGCGCCACCCGATATCTGAAATTATAAGGCCGGGAAGGCCGTTGAATGACCTAAGCGCAATCGCCCGCCTTGCCACGCATTACTCAACACCGCTTCGATCAGTCTTGTGGATCTTGTTGGCGGCCGGCACCACCAGCCCGGCCTTGATAACCTGCTTACTAAAAGCCGGACCAATCAGGTGCATACCCTTGACGCGCTTGATCGCCTGCACTATATAAACTGCACCGAAGTATGGCCACCAACGATCGCCGGCTTTTTCCATGAAGGTGGAGCGATGCAGCCATTTGCTACTGGCAAATGGCGGAGCATAACAGCCGAAGTGGCCACGATTGACTTCCATGTTGAGTAGCTTCAGCCAGTCCTTCAAACGCAACAAACTGATGAATTCGGCGTTCTGAGGCAGAAAATGCACGCCAGACATGCGCCCGATCGTTTGCCTAATCCCCCACAGGCTGGCCGGATTAAAGCCGCAAATGATGACCTGCCCTTCAGGAATCAGCACGCGCTCCACTTCCCGCAATATTTGATGCGGCTCAGCGGCAAACTCCAGCACGTGCGGCAACACAACCAGATCCAGGCTCTGCGACGCAAAAGGCAACTCCGTAAAATCGTGGGTCACAACTATACTGTTTTGCGCGGCTGGCATCTCGCCGACGCCTGGTATATGGCTGTCAGTCAACCACTTGTGTCCCATACGATTTGCCTGCAAAGACTTTATCTCCGGCACGCCGATCTGCATCGCATGGAAACCGAAGGTATCTGCCGTCATCGCGTCCAGACGCGCTTGCTCCCACTCCAGCATATAGCTGCCGGCGGGCGTCTTCAGCCAGGGGCCGAGCGCTATAATGGACTTTTGTGACGACGGATATTCCATGCCTGCCTTAATAGATAAATTACTTAGCCCATCACTGAAGACGGCGCTGAACGTAGTGGCGGTGCCGGCATTTAACGACAACTATCTTTGGCTGATCCATGACGGCATCCACGCTGCAGTAGTCGACCCGGGCGATGCCAAGCCGATTCTGGCTGCGCTCGATACCCATGGCCTGGCCCTTGCCGCTATTTTACTGACACATCACCATGCTGACCATGCGGGCGGCGTACAAACTTTGCTGCAACACTTCAACGTGCCGGTATTCGGCCCCGCGCGCGAGGCTATCGCCGGCGTCGACACCCCTCTGCGCGAGGGCGACCGCGCCAGCATTGCGCAACTCGGATTGACGCTGACCGTACTCGATGCCCCGGGACACACCAGCGGTCATATCGCCTATATCGCGGCGGAACAGCACTGGCTGTTTTGCGGCGACACGTTGTTTGCCGGTGGTTGTGGCCGCCTGTTCGAAGGATCGCCGCAGCAGATGGTAGACTCCCTTGCCAAGTTAAGCCAACTCCCAGGTGACACCTTGGTGTACTGCGCACATGAATATACGATGTCAAACTTGCGCTTTGCACTGGCCGTCGAACCGGACAATGCCGCTCTGGTCGCACGCATCGCCCGGGAGCAAGCCAAACGCGACCGCCAGCAGCCGACAGTACCATCGACCATCGACCTGGAAAACGCCACCAACCCGTTCTTGCGCTACCAACAACCCACGATTGTTGCCGCCCTACATGCGCATGGCCGCCTGCAACAAGCCGATCCTGTGGCGGCGTTTGCTGCACTGAGGGAATGGAAAAACGATTTCAAGTAATTCTCGCGGCCGACTATCCACAATAATCGCTGATATTACAGCTGATTGTAATATCAGCCAGATAGTTTACGTATATCGATTTGCTCAAAGTAATATCTAATAAATCAAATACTTACAGGTTGCATTAGTGTATTTTTTGCTTGACGCGGGAAAACTGCGTTACGTACACTGCGTCTATCCCTTTATTACCGGTTTATGACAACCCGGCCACGCAAATCGAACCCATGCATCAGCTAAAACTCCACACGTTCGCCATTGCCGCGCTTGCTTTTTTCGGCACTCCGTTCTTGGCTCAGGCCAACGACATTACGATGTACACCCCCACTTTCAGCTTAATCGACCCGAACGACCCCAGCGCAGGCGTTCTCGGCATGGAGCAGATCGATATTTGGGCGCGTATTCGCAAGGGCTTTGGCATCCCGGACCTGGATAATCCGCAGGTGGTGAGTCAAACCGATTTTTACAGCGCCCGCCCGGATTATTTCGAACGTACTACGGTGCGCGCCTCGCGCTATCTGTACCACGTGGTCCAGGAGTTGGAAAAGCGCGGCATGCCGACCGAACTGGCACTGTTGCCATTTATCGAATCGGCGTTCAATCCACAAGCACTCTCGAGCGCCAAGGCAGCCGGCATGTGGCAGTTCATACCCACTACCGGACGCGATTTCAACCTCAAGCAAAACATGTTCAAGGATGAGCGGCGCGACGTGCTGGCCTCCACCGATGCCGCGCTGACCTATCTGCAAAAACTGTATGGCATGTTCGGCGACTGGCAACTGGCGCTAGCGGCCTACAACTGGGGCGAAGGTTCGGTGCAGCGCGCCATCAACAAGAACCAGGCAGCGGGCTTGCCGATCGATTTCAACAGCCTGGCGCCGCTGATGCCAGCAGAAACCCGTAATTACGTACCGAAGTTGCAGGCGGTTAAGAGCATCATTGCCGCGCCCGATATGCACAAGATCGCCCTGCCGAAGGTGGACAACCAGCCGTACTTTGTCACAATCGGCAAAACCCGCGATATCGACGTCAAGGTGGCAGCACAGTTGGCCGAATTGTCGCTCGATGAATTCAAGGCGCTGAATCCACAATTCAACCGCCCGGTCATCATCGGCGGTGCTGACACCAAGATTCTGCTACCGGAAAGCAATGCTGAAAAATTTAAGAACAATCTGACAAAATGGACCCAGACGCTATCTTCCTGGACCTCCCACACTGTCAGCGGCGCGCGTGAACGGATCGAAACCATAGCGGCCAGGTTTGGCACGACGCCAGCCGTGATTCGGGAAGTCAATCACATCCCGCCGAAGATGTTGCTCAAAGCCGGCTCGACCATCCTGGTGCCGAAAACCGAAGAGGCCAACGGCGATATCACGGCAGAAGTGGCTGACAACGCAACCATGACAGTCACCCCGGATGCTCCTGAAACCCGCCGCATCTACGTCAAGGTCGGCAAACGGGACACCTTGGCCTCAATTGCCGCACGCTACCGGGTCAGCGTATCGCAAGTCAAGGCCTGGAACGGCTTGCGTCACGATAGCGTGAGCCGCGGCCAGAGCTTGCAATTGCAGGTGCCTAACCGCATGGTGGCATCCAGCTCCACTACCAAATCAGGCCATAACGTCCGCTATCACAAAGCCAGTGCGACGGCCAGCCGCAACACGGGCGGCAAAACCAAGGTAGCCGCCAAGAAAAACAGCCGTCCGGTCGTCCTCGCTTCGTCCAAGGGAACACACAACTAAATCTTTTTACAACGCCGCACCGTCAACCTGCCATGTGCATGCAGGTTGACGGTGCGGCGTCGCTGCCGCCGTCAGGTGCCTGCAAAGCCGGTGTCATGCCAAAAAGGCATGCCCACAAAATCAGCCTAGTTGCCCTCCCCACAGCGAACCCCTACAATCTCGCCCTGTTCAATAAGAACTTCAAGCAGAACATCCGGTGCAAAAAGATTGCACCAGCAACCCTCGCCGCCAGCAACATATATATGGCGCGCACATCTGGAGTCACTATGGCATTCCTGCAAGGCAAAAAAATTCTGATCACCGGCTTGCTATCCAATCGCTCAATCGCTTACGGCATCGCCCAGGCTTGCAAGCGCGAAGGCGCTGAACTGGCATTTACGTATGTCGGCGAGCGCTTCAAGGAACGCATCACTAATTTTGCAAAAGAGTTCGACAGCAAACTCATTTTCGATTGCGACGTCGGCAGCGATGAGCAAATCAATGCACTTTTCGCCGACCTCGGCAAATCCTGGGATCACCTGGACGGCTTGGTGCACGCGATCGGCTTCGCACCGAGCGAAGCGATTGCCGGTGATTTCCTGGACGGCTTGTCACGCGAAGGTTTCAAGATCGCGCATGACATCTCTGCCTACAGTTTCCCGGCCATGGCCAAGGCTGCACTGCCGCTGCTGCGTCCGAATTCGGCATTATTGACCCTGACCTACCTCGGCTCCGAGCGCGTGGTGCCAAACTACAACACAATGGGACTGGCCAAGGCATCGCTGGAAGCCAGCGTGCGCTACCTGGCGGGCTCGCTCGGCCCAAAGGGTGTGCGCGTCAACGGCATTTCAGCCGGTCCGATCAAAACCCTGGCCGCCAGCGGCATCAAGGGTTTTGGCAAGATCCTCGGCTTCGTCGCCGAGCATGCCCCACTGCGCCGCAACGTGACTGTGGAAGATGTCGGCAATGCCGCCGCTTTCTTGCTATCAGACCTGTCGAGCGGAATTACCGGTGAAATCACTTACGTCGATGGCGGGTTCTCGCACGTGGTCGGCGGGATTGCCGAATAGGTCGACTGCAGTACAGCTTGATTCGATCTGGGATTAAATTAGCAAAAAGCCCGCTACGGTTACCCGTCGCGGGCTTTTTTATGCTGCGTTAGGCATTAGTCAGGCATTACTAACCACGACCGCTTATTGGTGAACCTTAACCTCGACCCGGCGCGCATCAGCGTCGTTACCGCCAAGGGATACTTGCGGCTTGTCGAGCGTCACACGCGCCTCCTCAACGCCAGCGGCGATCAGCAAGGCGCGTACCGACTTGGCGCGCTCCTTGGAGACCTGAGCATTCACATCTGTATTGCCGCTGGCATCGTGGTAGCCGGACACGGCGACCGTCGCAGCCGGGTTGGCTTTCAGGAAGGCTACCAGTGGCCCCACATCGGCGGCTGCGCTAGCCGGCACTTCAGACTTGCCGGTTTCAAAGAAAATCTTGAGCACTGGCGGCATGACGGGCTCTGCCGCCGGAGCAGCGTCAGCCTCCTGTGTAACGGGTGCGGATGCGACCACGGCAGGCTGCTTCGCATCTTTGCCGGAGGTTATGCCGAAATAGCTCGCCAGAAACAGCAGCGCGATTACTACTGCGCCGACGATATCCCAAACGATACCCAGAGCCGTCCTTTGTTCACTTTCGTTACTATTCATGCAGCCTCCTCGTTGTTAACTGGCAAACAATAAATTGCATCCGAATCAGCAACCATTCAGTATGCGGCAACAACAAACAACGCCTGAATAAGAGTTCACGACGATATTTGTCAGAAACTGGTGCATCAAATGTAAAAATCATGTATTATTTTGTGCTGCGTTGTAATAACGAACGCAAGTAGTAGATTGTCGAACACCGATCATATCGGCTTCCGTGTTTGCTGTAAAAAACAATAAGTAGCTTCGCAAGCCTAAGCATGTCCTGGCCTCAAATTAGGACATTGCATTGTAAAAGCCCTCCCGCCTTGTGTGTCGCCCCTGACACCGTCCCGGCGCAAAGCTTTTGTGCCGAAATTTCTTTGTATTTGTTTCTTAGTCATTTCGTTGGTTGGCGTTGCTTTTTTGCGTTCGCTGCATTTGTCGCATGACGGCTATTTGCAGTATATGACGCTGCACTTTACGAAAGAAAATAATGACTTTTGAATCACTAGGCCTCCACTCGTCCATCATCAAAGCACTGACTGACGCTGGCTACACAAAACCGACAGGCGTTCAAGAACAAGCTATTCCCGCCGCCATCGAAGGCCGCGACCTGCTGGTTTCGTCGCAAACCGGTTCCGGCAAGACCGCAGCATTCATGCTGCCGGCATTGCACAAATTCGCCTCTGAGCAGCAAGTTGCTGCTACCAGCAATACCCCTAACCAAGAAATGCAAGCTTCCCGCGCGCGTGGCGAGCGCCCTCGCTTCAAGCCTGCACAGCCGAAGATGCTGGTGCTGACCCCAACCCGCGAACTGGCGCTGCAAGTTACTACTGCTACCGACAAGTACGGTTCGCAAATGAAGCGCATCAAGGCAATCTCGATCCTGGGCGGCATGCCTCATCCTAAGCAAATGCAATTGCTGTCGAAAAATCCTGAAATCCTGGTTGCTACTCCCGGCCGTTTGATCGACCACATGGAATCGGGCAAGATCGATTTCTCGCAACTGCAAATTCTGGTGCTCGACGAAGCTGACCGCATGCTCGACATGGGTTTCATCGACGATATCGAAAAGATCGTTGATGCAACACCTGAAACACGTCAAACCATGCTGTTCTCGGCAACGCTGGATGGTGTTGTCGGCAACATGGCAAAGCGCATCACCAAGAACCCGATGATTATCCAGATCGCCGGTTCGGCCACCAAGCACGAAAACATTCAACAGAAGGTTCACTTCGTCGACGACCTGTCGCACAAGAATCGCCTGCTGGACCACCTGCTGCGCGACGTCACCATGGATCAAGCGGTTGTATTTACCGCCACTAAACGTGACGCCGACACCATCGCCGACCGTCTGAACATCGCCGGCTTCGCTGCGGCAGCTTTGCATGGCGACATGCATCAGGGCGCGCGTAACCGCACTCTGGACAGCCTGCGTCGCGGTCAAGTTCGGGTTCTGGTGGCAACTGATGTTGCTGCCCGCGGTATCGACGTTCCTGGCATCACGCACGTATTCAACTACGATCTGCCGAAATTCCCGGAAGACTACGTCCACCGTATCGGCCGTACTGGTCGTGCCGGCCGCAATGGCGTTGCGGTCTCGCTGGTGAATCACGCTGAAGGCATCAACGTCAAGCGCATCGAGCGCTTCACCAAGCAATTGATCCCGGTTGACATCATTGAAGGCTTTGAACCAAAGCGCAGCGCATCGGCGCCACGTTCGAACCACAAGCCAGGTGGCTGGAAACCAGGCGACAACCGCGGCGGCCCGAACAAGCCAGGCCGTAGCTTCAGCAAACCAGGCGCTCCACGCAAAGAAGGCGGCGCTGGCGGCGGCTACAAAGGCAATCGCTCGAACGACAGCGGCGCACGTGGCTCGTTTGGCGACCGCTAAGCAAAGAAGCCCGGTGGGCGCTATGCTGCATCCGCGCTAGCTAAAAATAAAACGCCGCTGGAATTTTCCAGCGGCGTTTTTTATTGTGGCTAAGGGAGCTGGCTCAGGGCAAAATCAACGTCGCAATTATACTGCCCTCGCCGGACCTGACTTAAGCCATAAAACGATCCTAAGCAGTCCACCCAAGTATTACAGCGCCGGTTGAGATCACCACGCAAGACAGCAATCTGCGCGGCGTTAGCGCCTCCCGCAGAAACATCCGGGCAATCAGGGCGGCAAACAAAACCGAGGTCTCACGCAACGCCGATACCGGCCCCATCGGCGCCAAGGTAATCGCCCAGATCACAATGCCATACGCCAGCAACGACATGGCGCCGCCGCCCAGCGCATTCCAGGTTGCGCGCTCACGCAGCGAAATCCGCAGGCGACCGTGCAGCGAAACATAGATTACCAGCAACGGCACGCCGTCGAGCAGGAACATCCAGCCGGAGTAAGCGACGGCGCTGCCGGCCATGCGTGAGCCCAGCCCGTCGACGATGGTATAGCCGGCGATAAACACACCGGTGATGAACGCCGACAACGGCCCGTCCCAGCTACGCCGGGGTCGCGAAGTGTTGCTTCCGCCAAAACTGATCTGTGCCAAGCTGATGATACCGGCGGAAATCAAGGCAACCCCTAGCAGCGTCAACAACCCCAACTTTTCGCCGACAAACAGCGCCGCCCCCCACCGAGACCAGCAGCGGCGAAGAGCCGCGCGCAATTGGATAGGACTGACCGAAATCGCCAGCCCGATAGGCGCGCACCAGGAATAGGTTGTAGCCGGCATGCAGGGCTACCGACATCAGGATGTAAGGCCAACTGGCTGCGGCCGGAAACGGCGTCCAGATGACAATTGGAATCGCTGCGACGGCCGAACCGATGGTCATCAATGTGATGGCCCATAAACGGTCGCCACTACTTTTCAGCATCGCGTTCCAGGATGCGTGCAGCAATGCCGCGCACAACACCAAAGCAATTACGCCAGCAGTCGTGCCATGGCCCTCTGGTACCGCCTTGGGTGCTCAATCATATATTTACGGTTAATGTTGCATTTGAAAAACCGCACATTGTAGAGCAATGCGTCTCATCCGGTGCGACGCTTTGTGGAAAACTGCTGATGCATTGGCCAGGTGCCTCAGACAACCAGCGCCAGCGGCAAGTTAAGGCTCGCGCGTGGGCGTTCATTACATACCGACGCTACCGCGCGTGCGACCGGAACTGAGGTAGCTGGCAATCGAGTCCTGAGTGACTTCGCCCAGATAGCCTTCATCCTGATCGATCACCGGCATCCAGCTAGTGCTGTGCTTGTACATTTTTGACAGCACGACGCGCAGGTTTTCATCCGGCGCCGCACTGACAGTGAACGCTCGCAGCTTCTCAACGCAAGCACCCTGCGCGCCGCGCGCATCACGTCGCGCCACGTATCTCAATGCACGATTTTCGGCATCGATAACAGTCACGTAGCGGTAGTCGCTCTCATCCATCAAACCGTACGCGGCCGCCAGGCTGGCATCCTCGCGCACTGTCTTGGAATTGGCCGCCGCATCACCGGCACGCACCAGCAACAAACGTTTCAGGGTCGCATCCTGACCAACGAATGAGGCGACGAATTCGTCCTTCGGACGGGCCAGCAAGCTATCTGGATGATCCAACTGCACCAGCTTGCCGGCACGGAAGATGGCGATCTTGTCGCCCAGCTTGATCGCCTCATCGATGTCATGGCTGACCATGATGACGGTCTTGTTGAGGGCCCGCTGCATCTGAAAGAATTCATTCTGGATCGATTCGCGGTTGATCGGATCAACCGCGCCGAACGGCTCATCCATCAACAGCACCGGCGGATCAGCTGCCAATGCGCGGATGACGCCGGTGCGCTGCTGCTATCCGCCCGACATCTCGCGCGGATAGCGGCTCGGGAACCGCTTCGGATCGAGCGCGACCATCGCCATCAATTCAGTGGCTCGTTCGTGGCAGCGTTTCTTGTTCCAGCCGAGCAAACGCGGCACCACCGTAATGTTTTCTTCGATGGTCATGTTGGGAAACAATCCGACCTGCTGAATCACATAGCCGATTTTGCGACGCAGGGTGACTTCATCGATACCGGTGGTGTCTTCGCCGTTGAGCAGCACCCGGCCGGAAGTCGGGGCGATCAGACGATTGATCATTTTCAGGGTGGTGGTCTTGCCGCAACCCGAAGGACCGAGGAACACGCAGATTTCGCCTTCAGCAACCGTCAGGTTGATGCCATCCACCGCCTGTACTTTGCTACCGTCTTTTTGGGTGAATACTTTACTGAGTTGGTCGAGTTGAATCATGATTTGTGCATTCCTTTCGGTGTAAGCAGTCTTTGCAGCTATTGCAGCAGCATGTCGGCGGCAATCGCCAACACACTGATCAAGACCGCTCCAACCGCCAGTTTTTGCAGATTACTTTGGCTGATGGCATGCAGAATCAGTACGCCCAGACCACCGGCGCCGATAATTGCCGCCACTGCCATCACGCCGATGTTCATGACCACGGCGCTGCGGACGCCGCCCAATATCACTGGCACCGACAGCGGCAGATCGACCAGGCGCAGTCGCTGCCAAAACGTCATGCCGATGCCGATGCCAGCTTCCTTGATACCACTCTCGATACCGTCCAGCGCGAGATAGGTATTACGCATGATCGGTAACAGCGGGTACAGGAAGACCGCGGCAATCGCCGGAGTCCCTCGCCGAAGCGCGAGAACAGCGGAATCATCAGACCGAACAAGGCAATCGACGGCAGCGTCAGGATAACTGTGGCGCCCCCCATCATTGGCCCGGCCAGCCAGCGATACCGGACCATGACAATCCCTAGCGGCACGCCGATCAAAATGGCAAGACCGACCGCGATGCCGACCAACATAAGATGCTGCATGGTCAGATGCAGGATTTCGGGCCAGGCGCTTAATAGATAGTTATAAAGTGTCATTTCGCTCTCCCGTTATTCACAGCAAGCCTTCGGCCCGCAGGAAATCGGCGGCGACCTGCGCAATCGGCAACTGATCGATATCGACCTTCTTGTTCATTTCGGCCATCTTGGCAGTATCGATCTTGGCAGACAGCGCATTTAGTTGGTCCGCAAGCTGCGGATTTACATCGAGAATCTCTTTGCGCACCACCGGCGTCGCACTATAAAACGGGAAAAAATGTTTGCTGTCTTCGAGCAATTTAAGATTGAAGCCCTGAATCCGGCCATCGGACGAATACGTCAGGCCGACATCCAATTGATCGTTGCGCAGGGCTGTGTAGACCAGCCCCGAGTCCATCTGCTTGATTTCTCTGCGGTCTAAGCTAAAACCGTACAGCGCCATCAGTGGCCCCAGGCCATCGGGACGCGAAGCAAATTCAAAATCGACACCTATCAAATACTTTTGCGGCGGATTTCTCTCGTGGGCCTGGTTGATTCTGGCCGCCAGATCCTCGATGGTGTTCAAGCCCTCTTCATCGGCCTCCTTTTGCGGTACCGCCAGCGCATACGTGTTGTTCAACGCAGATGGATTGAGCCAGATCAGATTGCGGGCGGCATCTAATTCCTTGACTCGCTGATATGACTGCTCCATGTCCAGTTTCTCATTGACCTTGTTGTAGACGATCAGTGAAGTACCGGTGTAATCCCAGACAATATCGAGCTGGCCGCTCTCCTGCGCCTGCCGCATGATGGTGGTGCCTAGACCGTTTTTGAGATCAACGTTATACCCCTTCGCCTTCAGGTACTGCGCCGTCATCGACGACAGGATCAGTTGTTCGGTGAAATTCTTGCCGCCGACGACCAGGTTAGCGGCTCCGGCCTGCGCCATGCCCAACAGACAAAGCGTAAAAGCCAGTATCGTGGCGATACGTAAATTTTTCATGCGTGTTCTCCTTCAAAGAAGATGGATATCAGCGCAGCAGGCCACGCTTGCTCAGGCAAGCATTGCTGCCCACAGAGACGATTGCGTCCAGCGCCAAGGCCAGCGCTGCGGTGGCGGTTGCGCCAAGCAGCAGCAAATCCTGGTTGTTAAGATAGATGCCGGGGAAAATCAGACCGCCCAGGCTTTCGCCGCCGATCAGGACTGCCAGCGGCGCTGTACCGACATTGATCGCCAAGGCAGTGCGCACGCCGCCGATAATGATCGGCAATGCGTTTGGCAACTCGACCCGAAACAGCACCTGCAACGGCGTCAGGCCGATACCCTTGGCGGCCTCTTTCATCGACGGCGATACCTGCCTCAAGCCTTCATAGGTATTGCGCACAATCGGCAATAGCGAAGCCAGCCATAAGGCGATGATGGCTGGCTTATCGCCGATACCGAACAAAGCCAGCGCCAGAGCCAGCACCGCCATCGAGGGAATGGTGTTGCCGATATTGAAGAGTTGCATCCACTTTTCGGCATGCCGGGTGAAATATGAACGGCTGAGCAGGATGCCGGCCGGAATACCGCACAGCAGCGCCAGTGACATCGAACAGCCGACCAGGTACAAATGACGTTCGGTGTAATAGATCAGGTCGCCTTGGTAGTGATGGATAACGGCAGGCCCAATCGACCAGCCGATTGCAGCGACAACCAGAACGGTAATCACCGTGCCGACGATGGCGTTGCGATAGCGATTCGTCATGCTTACTCCTTCTTGTTCCATCAGCATCGGCGGCAAGACACAAGAAGCAAATCACAGGCGCACGAATGCCTGCGATGACGCAACCGACTGCTTTGCCGATGCATATTGAATGACCGCCAAGCACGAACCAGCACAGCCGGGACTTGCCAGGGCGACACACACTGTCAAATTTTTTATGATCCCGTCCGACCTTCCCGCAGGGATGGCATTGAACGAGCCGACTACCGCATGGGGCGGCAACTGAATGCGAGGAATTCCTCGGCGTTTGATGAAACTCCGGCCTGGCCGAAGCATGAGACAACCCGCTGACGCGAGTTACGAAACCCAAAAATGTACCGTTGAGGCAGCACTATATTGTTGAGAGCTGACTATTCTAAACAATTTCCTTGATGACGTCCAGTAATAGGATCTCCAAAAGCTATTACCGGAATGTCTGAAGGCTAGTAAAACATGTTTTTCAAACAACCAAAACAGGAGCATGCCGACCGAAAACTCAGGATGAAGTCGGAGTGAAACATGAAAATCGGAGTTGTAAAATCACAATAAAAAAACGCCGAAACGGCTGAAAAACCATTCCGGCGCCTTGGCAAAGCAGGACGTTGACGCTAAGAGAGGATCAGAGTGCCTTGCGCAACTTGCTGGCGGCAGCAGCCAATGCCGTGATGCGAGCCCAGTCACCGGACTTCAGCACGTCTTTTGGGGTCAGCCAGGAGCCGCCAACACAAGCGACGTTCTTGCATGCCAGGAAGTCCGGTGCGGTTTCCAGCGAAATGCCGCCGGTCGGGCAGAAAGTGACATCGCCCAGCGGCCCGGCAATCGCATTCAGAATACCGACACCACCCGCAGGTACCGCCGGGAACAGTTTCAACTGACGGAAACCAGCCTCACGCGCCGCCATCACTTCCGAAGGCGTCATCACGCCTGGCAGCAATGGCAAACCGCTCGATTTGGCGGCAGCGATCAGGGCCGCCGTCAACCCGGGCGATACGCCAAACACTGCACCGGCATCGCGGGCAGCAACAAACTCTTTGGCCTGAGTCAAGGTGCCGACGCCGACAATCGCGCCCGGCACCTGCTCCACCATGGCGCGGATCGCCGGCAGGCCATGCGCCGTGCGCAAAGTGACTTCGAGCACCCGGATACCGCCTGCAACCAAGGCTTTGGCCAATGGCACCGCATGTTCGATATCATCGATGGCGATCACTGGAATCACCGGCGACGCCCGCATGATATCGCGCAGTTGATTGCCGTAAAGAAGATTTGTTGAGGTCATATCGTCGCTTTCTGTGATTGTTCAGAATGGTGGACTTGCTCTTGCTCCGACAACAGCGGCGGCAACGCGAAACTGGTGGCCCCCTCTTCTGCCGCGCTGACTGTGTTGCGGAACATCGCGAACAGCTCGCGACCCATGCCGACCTGATTGGCCGACAAATCAATTGTCAGCGGCTGACGTTGCGCCCATTCGGCGGCAGGCACCAACGCTTCCAGTGTCCCTTTCCCGGCATCCAGCCGGATCATGTCGCCGCTGCGCACCAACCCCAGCGGCCCGCCGGCCAATACTTCCGGCGTGACGTGGATCGCCGCCGGAACCTTGCCGGAGGCGCCCGACATGCGGCCGTCGGTAACCAGCGCGACATGGCGGCCGGCATCCTGCAGGATACCCAGCGCCGGCGTCAATGCGTGTAATTCCGGCATACCGTTGGCACGTGGACCTTGATGACTCAGCACCGCAATGAAATCGCGATCCAGCTCACCGGCGCGGAATGCCTTCATAAATTCATCCTGCGAGTGGAACACCACGGCTGGTGCCTGCACCACCCAGTGCTCCTGCTTGACGGCAGAAATCTTGATCACCGAGCGCCCCAGATTGCCGCTCAACAGGCGCAAGCCGCCATCGGCAGAGAACGGTTCACTAGCGGTGCGCAATACCGAATCGTCGCCGCTTTTTGCCACTGCCGGCCTGAACACTACCGCCTCGCCTTCCAGGAACGGTTCGGCACAATGCGCGCGCAGGCCGTCGCCAAGAATGGTTTTGACATCCTCATGCATCAGGCCGGCATCCAGCAATTCGCGGATGACGAAACCGGTGCCGCCGGCAGCATGGAAATGGTTGACGTCGGCATCGCCGTTCGGATAAATACGGGTGACCAGCGGCACGACTGCCGACAATGCATCGAAATCATTCCAGTCGATAACGATACCGGCAGCCTTGGCGATCGCCACCAGATGCAGCGTGTGGTTGGTCGAACCGCCGGTAGCGAGCAGGGTAACGATGGCGTTGACGATGCTTTTTTCGCTCACCACATGGCCGACCGGCAGATACTTGTCGCCACGGTCGGTGATCTTCAGGGCCTGGCGTGCCGCTTCGGCGGTCAATGCATCGCGCAACGGCGTATTCGGCGTAATGAAAGCCGAGCCGGGCAAATGCAGGCCCATCGCCTCCATCAACATCTGGTTACTATTGGCAGTGCCGTAAAAGGTACACGTGCCGGCGCTATGGTAGGACTTGGCTTCTGCTTCGAGCAATTCGGCGCGGCCGATCTTGCCCTCGGCGTACAACTGGCGGATCTTGACCTTTTCTTTGTTAGTCATGCCACTGGTCATCGGGCCGCCAGGAATGAACACCGCCGGCAGATGGCCGAAATGCAAGGCGCCGATCAACAGCCCGGGAACGATCTTGTCGCAGATGCCGAGGTAGACCGCGGCATCGAACATATTGTGCGATAGCCCAATCGCAGTGGCCATGGCAATCGCATCGCGTGAAAACAGCGACAACTCCATGCCCGGCTGCCCTTGCGTGACACCGTCACACATGGCCGGCGTACCACCTGCAAACTGGGCGACGCCGCCAGCGGTGCGCACCGCGTCCTTGATGATCTGCGGATAACGCTCGAACGGCTGATGCGCCGACAACATGTCGTTATAGGACGAAACAATCGCGATCGATGAACTTTTATCCTGCTTGAGCCTCAACTTATCATTCACCGGAAATGCCGCAAAGCCATGTGCCAGATTAGTACATGACAACGCGCCGCGCTGCACGTCCTGGCGACGCGCGTGCTCCAGGCGCGCCAGGTAGGCGCTACGATATGGCTGGCTGCGGGCGACGATTCTTTCAGTGACCTTAGCAACGCTGGCATGTATGGGGACATGTGCTGACATGATTGGCTTTCCTTGAAACAGTAGACGAAATGAAATTTTACTACAAAAATAAATTGAAAATGTCGTTTTCAGAGCTTTCTACGGCGTCATTATGCATATTTACAAAACAACACGGCACCATCATCAAAAACAACAACATCTGAAAAGCAAGAAACAAACACAGAATATGATAGGAAAATCTAATCTTTTTTACTGAGCTGACTGAGACTGGCGTAACCGAGATCGACGTTGAAATATCTCAAAATAATTTTGTAGTGAAATTACCTCTAAATGTTGTATAGTCGTATAAATTCTCGACCGCCAATAAAGACCAGGATATGTCGCAATCACCGCTCGATACTACCGCCGCCTTTCAGGCTTTGCATACCCATCACGCAGCAATCAAAGACAAATCTCTGCGCGAACTGTTTGCGGCAGATTCGTCCCGCTTTGACCAATTCTCGGTCAGCGCTGCAGGCTTGTTCCTTGATTACGCAAAAAACAATGTCACGGCAGACACCATGACACAGCTGTTTGCACTAGCACGCGCACACCAGGTTGAGGCGCGGCGCGAGGCCATGTTTTGCGGCGAAAAGATCAATACCACCGAACATCGCGCCGTGCTGCACACCGCCCTGCGCGCGCCACCCCTGCCAGCGCTGGAAGTCGATGGCCAGAAAGTCAGCGCAGAGGTGCATGCGGTACTGCAGCGGATCAAAATTTTCAGCGCCGCAATCCGCTGCGGCGAATGGCTGGGACACAGCGGCAAGCGGATCACCGACATCGTCAACATTGGCATCGGCGGCTCCGATCTCGGCCCTAAAATGGTGTGCCAGGCGCTGCGCCCTTACCAGCATGCGCACCTCAAGATGCATTTTGTCTCCAATGTCGACGGCGACGACCTTGACGCTTTACTGGCGCAGGTTGAGCCGCACAGTACGCTGTTCGTGATCGCCTCAAAAACCTTTAGCACCGCTGAAACCATGATGAACGCCCATTCCGCGCGCAGCTGGTTTCTGCGCACCGGCAACGAAGTTCAGGAAAGCGATCTGCGCAAGCATTTCGTGGCGGTATCGACCAATGTTGAAGGTGTTACCGCGTTCGGCATCGATCCAGCCAATATGTTCCCGTTTTGGGATTGGGTTGGCGGCCGCTATTCGGTGTGGTCGTCGATCGGCTTGTCGGTAGCACTGGCAATCGGCTTCGAGCAATTCACCGAATTTCTGGCCGGCGCCCACGCGATGGATAACCATTTCCGGAGGGCGCCGCTGGAACAGAATATGCCGGTGATCCTGGCATTACTGGGCGTGTGGTATCGCAATTTCTTCGATTATCGCTCGATTTCGATTGCCCCTTATCACCAGGATCTGGGTAATTTCCCGTCTTATCTGCAACAACTGGAAATGGAAAGCAACGGCAAGCGCGTCAGCCTTGATGGCCGCACGCTGGACGTGGCATCTTGCCCGATCATTTGGGGCAATGTCGGCACCAACGGTCAGCACACATATTTCCAATTGCTGCACCAGGGGAGCGACATCACCCCGGTCGACTTCATCGCGACGCTGACCGCAAGCAATCAGTTACCAGGCCATCAGGCCGCGCTGCTGGCAAATTGCTTCGCGCAATCGGAAGCATTCATGCGCGGCAAGAGCGCCGATGAAGCAAAGGTCGAAATGCAGGCCAAAGGCATGCCGGCCGATGACATCGAAGCCCTGCTGCCGCACCGCACTTTCCCCGGCAACCGCCCCAGCAACACTATCCTGATGACAGCCTTGACGCCAGCCAATCTGGGCGCTTTGATTGCTTTATATGAACACAAAGTGTTCGTTCAAGGCGTGATCTGGAACATCAACAGTTTCGATCAATGGGGCGTGGAACTGGGCAAGGTCTTGGCACGCAATATCCTGAGCGAAATAAACGGCACACCAGCACCACACAGACATGACAGCTCAACCAACGGCCTGATTGAAATGGCCCGCGCAGCGCTGCGATAATGGGGAGGTATTTTAGTCTTAGCCTAGCGTTATCCGCACGAATGCAGCGCTCCAATGGCAAATCGATGTGGCTGCCAGCCTTCGTAAAATTCAGCGGGACAGCGAGCGCCGGCGCACAGTTGAAGTGGGCTAGACAAAGTTTTAAAAAATTTGGCAGGATGGGAACCGCGGGTGAGACTGCAAGCGTCCACCCGACATCTGCATCGACATTTATTTCTTACTAGCAAAAGTAATTTAAAGGTTTTCTCTATCATGGCTCTTGCAGAATTTGATTTGGCAATTTTTGGCGGTACCGGCGATTTGGCGATGCGCAAACTGCTGCCGGCAATGTACGCGCGCGACCGCGCCAACGACCTGCCGCCGGACGCACGCATCCTGTGCATCGGCCGGCACGAAAGCAGCGACGAAGATTTCATCAAGACGGTCGAAAAAGATGCCAAACCGCATATCGGCAAGGACGCGATGGATGCCGCCGTCTGGAAGCGTTTTTGCAAACGCATCAAATATGTCGGCATGGATGCCACTGACGGCAGCACCTACAAGACACTGGTCGACTCCATGCGGCCAGATCCGACTATCACCAATGTGTTTTACCTGGCAACGCCGCCAAGCCTGTTCTCACAGATTTGCAAGAATCTCTCAGCCAGCGGGCTGGCGACGCCGAACTCGCGCGTGGTTTTGGAAAAACCACTGGGCCGCGATCTGGCGAGCGCCAAGCAAATCAATGCCGAAGTGGCCCAAGTATTTTCCGAATCGCAGATTTTCCGCATCGACCATTACCTCGGCAAGGAAACCGTACAAAATCTGCTGGCGCTGCGCTTCGGCAATGTGCTGTTCGAGCCGCTGTGGCGCCGCGAGTGGATCTCTGACGTGCAGATCACGATTGCCGAAGAACTCGGCGTCGGCAACCGCATGGGTTACTACGAAACCTCGGGCGCGCTGCGTGACATGCTACAAAACCATCTGTTGCAATTATTGTGTATCGTCGCGATGGAACCGCCGGCGTCAATCACCCCGGATGCAGTGCGCGATGAAAAACTCAAGGTGCTGCGCTCACTCAAACGCTTTACGCCGGTATCGCTGGCGCAGGACGTGGTACGCGGCCAATATCGCTCGGGCCATGTTGAAGGCGTCGCCGTACCGGGCTACCGCAAGGAAGCCGGCGGCAACCCGCATTCGCGCACCGAAACTTTTGTCGCATTAAAAGCTGAAATCGATACCTGGCGCTGGGCCGGCGTGCCGTTCTACCTGCGCACCGGCAAGCGCATGGCCGATCAACTGGCTGAAATCGTGGTGCGCTTCAAACCGGTTCCACACTCGATCTTTGCGCAGCCTAACAGCAGCTTCGAGCCTAACTGCCTGGTCATTCGCCTGCAGCCCGACGAAGGACTGCAACTGAACCTGATGGCGAAAACACCGGGTGACGGCATGCGCCTGAAACCAGTTGAACTTGAGCTCGATTTCCGCGAAAGCTTCAAATCGCCACGCATGGAGGCCTACGAAAGGCTGCTGCTGGACGTCTTGCGCGGCCAACTGACATTGTTCATGCGCAGCGATGAATTGGAAGCGGCCTGGGAATGGGTGGAACCCATCCTCGAATACTGGGATCAGGAAGAAGACGATCCGATTCCATATACCGCCGGTACCTGGGGGCCAGCTGCGGCCAGCGCACTGATCGCGCGCGACGGTTTGCAATGGCGCGAAGAAGCATTGCCTGAACTGTGAGCGAGCCCTTCAACTTCACCGTGACAGGATACTGAATGACCATGCTGCTGGACTCGATCAAGACCCAGATCGACTTGCTGTCGAAATCGGAGAAAAAGGTAGCGCTGACGATTCTCGACAATCCGCAAATGGCGCTGGCTGAAAATATCACCGCGCTAGCCAAGAATGCGCAAGTGTCGGAACCTACGGTGGTACGTTTCTGCCGCGCTATCGGTTACGAAGGTTGGCATGACTTCAAATTAAAACTGGCGCAGAGCCTGGCGGTGGCGCTGCCGGGCGCCAATGAAATGCTGGCGCAGGATGACATCGCCGCAGATCTGGTCAACAAAATTTGCGGCCGCTCGATCAATACCCTACTCGATTTGCGCAATCATCTGAGTGCAGATGCGATCCAGCGGGCATTGGACGTTCTGCTCAAGGCCAACAAGATCGAATTCTACGGACAAGGCACCTCAGGCATTGTGGCCGCCGATGCGCAGCATAAATTTTTTCGCTCCGGCGTGCCGACCGTGGCTTACTCCGATCCCCATATCCATAGCATCGCCGCCTCTTTGCTGCAGCCTGGCGATTGCGTAGTCGCCATTTCGCAACGCGGCGGCAACGCCGCATTGCTGCGCAGCGTGCAGTTGGCAAAAAAGGGTGGCGCCGATATCATCGTGCTCGGTCCCAGCGGCACACCGCTGGCGGAGCTGGCGACAGTGTTGGCGCCGATTGATTTGAGTTTAAACATCGATCCTTACACACCGATCTCGGCGCGCCTGGCGCATCTGGTGGTGATCGACATCCTGGCGGTCGGGCTGGCGCTCAAGCGCGGCCCGGAATTCCGCAAGAAAATGCAGAACGCCCAAAAAGCCCTGCAACAGTTCGATATGCAGTTCGATTCATTCTTTCGCTGACGGCGCCAGCGCCGGCAGCGATGCCTTGATAAAAAAGGCAAACATGAGACCAGACAATGAGCTTCCCCCGAAATTTAGTCTTCCATAGGTAACGTAAAATCAACGATCCTTTGGAAAGACCAGCAATGAAGAAGATACCAAAACAGATGTACACGGCGGAGTTCAAGGAGCTAGCCGTGC
>NZ_JBIIVN010000030.1:0-20104 GCF_044339385.1 Collimonas sp.
GCACGGCTAGCTCCTTGAACTCCGCCGTGTACATCTGTTTTGGTATCTTCTTCATTGCTGGTCTTTCCAAAGGATCGTTGATTTTACGTTACCTATGGAAGACTAAATTTCGGGGGAAGCTCAGTCCGGCACTGCCACCGGTAAGGGCTTAGGCAGCGCCTTGTATCGGGCCCTGATCGCCGAACTGCAAAGATTGTCGGTACATACCGTGATCGGCGGAATAGCGTTGCCTAATGCAGCGAGTATTGGCTTGCATGAAAAAATGGGCTTTGAAAAAGTTGCGCACTTTGCTCAGGTCGGCAAGAAATTCGAGCGCTGGATAGACGTCGGTTATTGGCGGCGGGTGCTGTGATGGCTTCGCCATTGCTCTCGCCCCCGCAGTTGTCGCCATTACCGATTATCGATGGCGTAGCGCCTAGCTATCTGTGGCTGCCAGTTGGCGAATGGCCGAATTTGCTGAGTTTTTTGGAGCAGCGTTTCCCCGCCATCGAGCCTGCCACCTGGGTCGCGCGCATGGCACGCGGCGAGGTAGTCGACGGCAATGGCGCACGGCTGGCGCCAGACAGTCCTTATCGGCGCGGCAGCTGTATTTTTTATTATCGCGAACCGCCAGCGGAAACACCGATTCCGTTTGCAGAAACTATTCTGTATCAGGACGAACGGATACTGGTGGCCGACAAGCCGCATTTCCTGCCGGTGATCCCGAGCGGGCGCTTCCTGCATGAAACGCTGCTGGTACGCCTTAAAAAAGAAAACCGGTCTGGCCAACTTGACGCCGATTCATCGGCTCGACCGCGAAACCGCCGGCGTGATTGTCTTCTCGCACGACATCGCTAGCCGTGGCGCGTATCAAGCGCTGTTCCAGCAGCGGCTGATCGGCAAGACCTACGAAGCGTTGGCCCCCACTGCGCCACAACTCCGGTTGCCGCTGGTGTATCGCAGCCGCATGGTCGACGGCACGCCATTCTTCCGGATGCAGGAAGTTGCCGGTGAGCCGAATTCGGAGACGCACATCGAACTGCTCGAACAGCGGGCAACCTGCAGTCTGTATCGCTTGCGTCCGCTGACCGGCAAGAAGCATCAATTGCGTGTACATTGGCAGCGTTGGGGATACTGATCGTCAACGATGCCTTTTATCCCGATATTTATCCCTGCAAAGGGGACGATTTCTCTGCGCCGCTGAAATTGCTGGCACGCGAGATTGCCTTCATCGATCCGCTGGATCAATCTGAACGGCGCTTCACCAGCTTGCGCGCACTTTGATCCGGCCAATGAGAATTATCACAGGAACACAGCTTTGCGAAAAATGAAAAGCATCAGGAGTCAGCAATGAGATCAACACGAGCTACCGCTGCGGTCGAACGTCTCAATGCCCGCAGCACCGATCAGCGCTATTCGATGGTGCGGACCGCCGACGAACTGTTTTACTTGACTCAGAATGCGGGAATGGCCACGCCGATTCGTCTCAGCGAGGCCTTGGAACTGGACGAATTCGTACGTTTCGTGAATGCCTACGGGCCGCAAAAACCGAAGCGGATCAGCAAGCTGGATGTTGCGTTTGAAAAGCAATTGCGGAAAAAAGATTGATGCCTGCCATGAGCCAGCCTGTCACTGACGCTGCCAATCCCAACGCCACCAGCAACGCCAACCACAACGCCCACTCAAGCGTCCATGCAATCCTGATCCACGGCATGGGGCGCACACCGGTATCGATGCTATTGCTGGCCAAGCGTCTGCGTTCAGCGGGAATAACCCCCCACCTGTTCGCTTACTCGGCAGCGTTCCAACGCTGGCTGCCTTGCGTTGATCGCCTGCGGCGTTTTATCGTCGCCAGCAGTGGTGGCGAGCGTTTCATCGTCATCGGCCATTCGCTCGGCTGCGTGCTGACGCGTGCCGTGTTGCCGCAATTGCCGATGGCGCCGCAAATGTGTATTTTCCTGGCGCCGCCAAACCACGCATCCATTTACGCTATCAAACTTTCGCGGTGGCGGCTGTTCAGGCTTCTCACCGGGGAGATGGGCCAGTTGCTGGCGAACCAGGAATTCATGGACTCGCTACCGATGCCCCAGGTTCCGCTACGGATCTATGCCGGCATCAACGGCCCGCGTGGTGCCTGGACGCCGTTTGGCGACGAACTCAACGACGGTATCCTGTCGCTCAGCGAGATGCAGTTGGGCGCGTTTCCGCTACAACAGCTGACGACTATTCATACCACTATCATGAATTCGCGGCAGGTGGCCAACGAGATTGTCGCCGCCGTTAAGCAAATAAAATAATTGGCTGGCAAGCCATTATCGATTCACTACCGGACCGGCAGGAATCAAATCGCCGCCGACATGATGCCCCTTGATCCGCAATACCATCACCGCCGCGATGATGCAGGCAGCGCCCATCAGCATGGACGACAGCGTATAGCTGCCGAGACTGTTACGCAGCGTGCCGGCCAGCATGGTGGCGCTGGCGGCGCCGAGCTGATGGCCGGCGACGATCCAGCCGAATACGATTGGTGCAGCCAGGCGGCCGAATACATCATTGGCCAGACGTACTGTCGGCGGCACGGTAGCGATCCAGTCGAGGCCGTAGAACAGCGCAAAGACCGGTAGCCCGAAGTAGCTCAGGCCGAACGCATGCGGCAGGAAAATCAGCGCGACACCGCGCAGGCCGTAATACCAGAACAGCAGCACGCGGGCATTGAAACGATCCGACAGCCAGCCCGACATCGTCGTGCCGAACAGGTCGAGCAGGCCCATCGTGGCAAGAATGCTGGCGCCGCCGACGGCGGAAATGCCGTAGTCACCGCACATCGCGATAAAGTGCGAACCAATGTAGCCGTTGGTGCTCATACCGCAGATGAAGAAGCTAAAAACAGCAGCCAGAAGTCACGGATTTTGCTTGCCTTGCCCAATGCGCCGAAGGCGATGCTGAGTGGATTTTTCGATTTGTTGGCGGCGTCTGGCGCTAGTTCGTCGAACTGGCCGTAGCGTTTCATGCCAATATCCTGCGGCCGCTCTGGCAAGAAGATCGCCACCAGTGGAATCGCCAGCGCGGCGACGCTGGAGACCAGTATCGCCACCGAGCGCCAGCCGTAATGCTCGACCATGTAAGCCATCAGCGGCAGGAACACCATCTGGCCGGTAGCTGAGCTGGCCGTCAGCAAGCCCATCGCCAGGCCGCGCCGGGTTTCGAACCAGCGGCTGACGATGGTTGCAGCCAGCGTATTGGCGGCAACGCCGCTGCCGGCACCGACCAGAATCCCCCAGGCCAACACCATGTGCCACGGCATCGTCATGAAGGTGCTGATGAAGGTGCCGGCCGCCAGCAACACCAGCGCACCCAGCACGATCGGGCGGATACCGTAGCGCTGCATGGCGGCGGCCGAGAACGGGCCGATCAAACCGTACGGTGCAATATTGACCGAAATCACAAATGAGATGGTGGTGACGCTCCAGTCGAATTCATGTTCCAGCGGCAGGATCATCACCGATGGCGTGGCGCGTATGCCGGCGGCAGACAGCAGTACCAGGAAAGTGATGCCGACGATGATCCACACGTAGCTAAAGCGCGTGCGCGACATAATGGCTTGTGCTGTCTTGTTCATGCGGTGGCGTTTTCAGATTGTTCAAACATGGCGTTGGCATGGTCCAGCAGGCGTTTTAGCTCCTGATGGGTTTGCTCCCCCAATATTGTGGTGATTTCATCTTGCGCATTGCGCCAGTTGGGCATCGATTCTTTCCATTTGCGCCGGCCCTCGTCGCTCAGACTGACGCCGAACGAGCGTTTGTCGGTCAGCATTGCCAGCGGCAGACCCGCCGCCTCGACCCAGCCGGCGCTCATCAGCGGTTTGAGGCTGCGGCTCATCGTACTGCGGTCCATGCCCATGCCGGCAGCCAGCGTTATCACACCGATAGGGCCGTACTTGCCGACCCTTGCCAGCAGTGAGTACTGGCTGATGGTGAGCGCATTGGCAGCCAAATGGCGGTCGTAGATGTTGGTCATTTTGCGGGTAAGCTGGCGCAGCGTTGAGCAGCTGCACTGGCTTTCCATCATGGTTTATCCTTTATTCTTTATTTTTTATTTTTTATTTTTTATTTTTTATTTTTTATTTTTTATCGTGCGTATACTGTGCATATACATACATGTATATGCACAGTATAGAGGTCGTGGGGCTACTGTCAACGTGCTTGTTACAGATTGGGATTGTCGCAACTGAACTGTATAAAGAGTTGGCCGGTGAGGTCGGCCGCTGGCAGGGGTGTCCCTATCGCTATCGTTGGCGCCGTGCGAGTTTGGCAAAACTCTATAAAAAATAATGCAAAGATCAATGTGTGTCGCGGCGGGCTGGTGAGTAAGGTAACATCATCACCTCTAAAAACCGCTGGGTAAAAACGGCTGGTGGATTCGCCGCTGCTGGACTGCCGGGCCAGATGCAAACAAGCGCCTGTAAGCGCACCGAACCCGCCTCAAACAAGGCTTTGAAATTATGCTGAAATTGGCAACATGGAACGTTAACTCACTGAAGGTACGTCTGCCGCAAGTGCTGCAGTGGCTGGCGGACAATCCGGTCGACGTCCTGGCTTTGCAGGAAACCAAGCTGACCGACGACAAATTTCCCGCTGCGGAAATCGAAGCCGCGGGTTATCACGTCGTCTATAGCGGCCAGAAAACCTATAACGGGGTTGCCATCCTGTCACGTCATCCGATCACCGATGTCATCAAGAACAACCCGCTCTACGAAGATCCTCAGCAGCGCATCATTGCCGGTACCATCGAGGGCATACGCATCGTTTGTGCGTATATTCCGAACGGCCAGGCACCGGATACGGAGAAGTTCGAGTACAAGCTGAAATGGCTGGATGCCCTGCACGGCTGGCTGCAGAGCGAGCGGCAGCAGCATGCAAAACTAGCTTTGATGGGCGATTACAACATCGCGCCGGAAGATCGGGACGTCCACGATCCGGCGGCCTGGGTCGGGCAGAACCTGGTGTCGCCGCCGGAGCGTGCTGCATTCGCACGCTTGTTGGGGCTGGAGCTGGTCGATGCGTTCCGGCTGTTCCAGCAGCCGGAGAAGCTCTTCAGTTGGTGGGATTACCGGCAGATGGGTTTTCGTCTTAACCGCGGCATGCGGATCGACCATATCTTGCTGTCGCCACCGCTGGCTGCGCAGTGTAGCGCTTGCGTGATCGACAGGGCGCCGCGCAAATGGGAGCAGCCGTCGGATCATGCGCCGGTGATAGCAACACTGGGGTAGCGTTACGCACCGGCACAAAAGCGTGTTCCTTTTACGAAAAACGGGCGCCTGGCACATGCATGCCAGGCGCCCGTTTTTTGGACCGCTTACTTGATTATTTGTCCGCAGCGCGCTCAGCGCGGTTGATCAGGAAAGTGGTCAGCAAAGCCACCGGCCGGCCGGTGGCACCTTTTGCTGCGCCGCTCTTCCAGGCAGTACCAGCGATATCCAGATGGGCCCAGGTGTACTTCTTGGTATAGCGTTCCAGGAAGCAGGCCGCGGTGATGCTGCCGCCTGCTGAGCCGCCGATGTTCGCCATGTCGGCAAAATTCGACTTGAGCTGCTCCTTGTAGCTGTCTTCGATCGGCATGCGCCAGGCGGTGTCGCCAGTCGCCTTGCCGGCGCTCAGCAATTCGTTGGCGAGTTCATCGTGCGCACTGTCGTGGCGGGTGAACAAGCCGGAATTATGATGGCCGAGCGAGGTCACGCAAGCGCCGGTCAGGGTCGCGATATCGACCACGGCAGCCGGCTTGAAGCGCTCGACGTAAGTCAACGCATCGCACAGCACCAGACGGCCTTCGGCATCGGTGTTGAGGATCTCGATGGTCTGCCCGGACATCGAAGTAACGATGTCACCCGGTTTGGTTGCGGTGCCCGACGGCATGTTCTCAGTCGCCGGGATAACCCCGATCACGTTGAGTTTCAGCTTCAGTTCGGCAATCGCGCGGATGGTGCCCAGCACGGAGCCGGCGCCGCACATGTCGTACTTCATTTCATCCATGCCGGAGCCGCCCTTGAGGGAGATGCCGCCGGCGTCGAAAGTAATGCCCTTGCCCACCAATACGGTCGGCGCATCCTTGGCCTTGCCGCCGAGGTGCTTGATGATGATGAATTTCGGCGCTTCGCCGCCACCGCGCGCAACCGACAGGAAGCTGCCCATCTTCAGTGCTTCGAGCTGCTTGCGGTCCAGTACTTCGACCGCCAGCTTGAATTCCTTGGCCAGCTTCTTGGCAGTGTTGGCGAGGTAGGTCGGGGTGCAGACGTTGCCTGGCAGGTTGCCAAGATCCTTGGTCAGTTCGATGCCGTTGGCTAGCGCCAGACCTTGCGCCAAGGCTTCTTTGGCCGCAGCAGCTTTAGCCGTGGCAACCAGGAAAGCAACTTTCTTAATGCCGCCCGATGTTGTTTCTTTTTTACTTTTCAGAGTGTCCGAGTGATAGCTATTCTCGCGCAGCACCAGAATGCTGCTACGAATTGCCCGGGCCAGGTCGCGTTCCGGAGTTTGCTTGGCGATACCGTCGAAAGGCAATGCCAGCACCGCATCGTTGCCGCCCAGGGTTGACAGCGCACGCGCCACGCTCAGGGCTGCCATTGAGATGACCTTGTCGCTCAGCTCGCCATCCTGACCGAGGCCGATCAGCAGTACACGCTCGGCAGGGACGCCGTCGATCTTGCGCAGCAGCAGGGTTGAGCCCGGTTTACCGGAAATATCCCCGGATTTCAGTGCGGCAGTGATTTCACCAGATTTGTCAAGAGCTTGCGCTTGTGGCGAGAGTTTCTTGTTTTCATAGATGCCGACTGCGATACAGCCGGCTTTTAGAGAGGCAATTGAGGTTTTTGCGTCGTTGGTTTTTATGCTAAAGTCCATCACTTACTCCTTTTTCGATCCGCAATTATATTCCCCAATGATCTTTCAGCGCGCACTCCGACGCGAATTAATTAGCACCGCAGGTGCCGTTTTTACGACGCTCTTCACAATTATCATTACGGTGATGCTGATCAAGATTCTGGGACAGGCAGCCGGAGGACAAATCGCGTCGCAGGATGTGATTGCGTTGATCGGTTTCCAATCCTTGAACTACCTGCCGATTCTGTTGATCCTTACCGGCTACATCGCCGTGCTGCTGGTGGTTACGCGCAGCTATCAGGATTCCGAAATGGTGGTCTGGTTTGCTTCCGGTCAGAGTCTGGTCCGATGGATCAGGCCGGTTCTGATGTTCGGCTTCCCGATTATCGTGCTTACCGCGATTCTGAGTTTCGTGGCCACCCCGTGGGCCAACAACCAGAGTGCCCAATACCGCGAACGCTTTGAAAAGCGGGAGGATATCTCCAAGGTTTCGCCCGGTAAGTTTCAGGAATCGGCTGCCGCCAACCGGATTTTCTTTGTCGAAGGAGTCTCCGGCGACAGCACCAAGGTCAGGAACGTCTTCGTCAATACCCAGCAGGATGGAAAAAACAGCGTCGTCGTGGCCAAGGAAGGCATGGTAGAACTGGATAAGAATGGCGATAAATTCCTGATTTTGGAAAAAGGTCGGCGCTATGATTCGATGGAGGCGCAGAATGAATTCCGGATCATGGAGTTCGAGCGCTACGGCGTGCTGGTCTCCAGCGCTTCGCAAGCGGTCAATGGCGACAGATCGGCGCGTGCGCTGCCCACTGCCGAACTGCTGAAGGATCAGAATAACTTCAACATGGGCGAGTTGCTGTGGCGTCTGTCGCTACCGTTTATGGCGTTGTGTCTGATGCTGCTAGCGATTCCGCTTAGCTTTGTCAATCCTCGTGTCGGCCGTTCCGCCAGCCTCATGATTGCGCTGCTTCTATATGTTGTCTATAGCAACGTCGCCAGTATCTTCCAGGCCGCAGTGGTGCAGAAGCGCTTGTCGTTCGGCCTGGCCTGGTGGCCGATGCACCTGGCGGTGCTGATTATCATTACTTTATTGTTCCTGTGGCGATTGAAAGTCAATGGCCACTACCATCCAATGGTCGTGTGGTCCGCCATCAAGCATGCACGTCTGGCTAAAAACAAGAAATCGGCGGCGTCATGAGGGTACTTCAACGATATTTTCGGACTGAAATTGTTCGTTCTGCAGTGTTTACGCTGGCAGTGTTCCTGGCGTTGTTTGCGTTCTTCGATTTGACGAACGAGTTGTCTTCGGTGGGGCGGGGCGGCTACAAGTTGCAGTACGCTTTCCTGGTCGTGCTGCTGGGTTTGCCGAGCTATGCGTATGAGCTGATGCCTATCGCAGCGCTGATCGGCACCATCTACACGCTGTCGCAACTGGCCGCACGCTCCGAATTCACCATCATGCGAGTCTCCAGTATGTCGACCATGATGGTTGCCAAGACTCTGTTCAAGATCGGCCTGCTGTTTGTGGTGGCGACCGTGCTGATCGGCGAATTCGTTGCGCCCAAGAGCGCCGAATGGGGAGGACAACTGAAACTGCAATCCAAGGGCGCCTCGATTTCGCAGAAATTCAAGACCGGGCTGTGGAGCAAGGATGTGATCCGTACCGACGGCACCAGCGGCGACATCATCGGTTCGCGCTTTATTAATATTGCCGAAATTCGTCCGAATGGCGAGTTGGTCGGCGTCAAGTTGTATGAATTTGATCGCAACCTTCACATGACATCGCTGCTCAAGGCGACACACGCCAGTTACCAGGGTGCGCATATCTGGCGCATGACCGACGTGGTGCAGACCGATTTTGTCAACGGCAGCTCAACCGAAGATATCACCAGTTCGATCGCCACCAAAAATTTCAAAACCAAGGATCTGGTGTCCGAAATAACCCCTGAAATCCTGTCGGTGCTGTTCGCAGATCCTGATCACATGTCGGCTTACAATTTGTGGGCATACTCGCGCCACTTGACAGAGAACAATCAGCATAGCGAGCGTTACGATATTGCGTTCTGGAAGAAGCTGGTGTATCCGCTGTCGGTGTTCGTGATGATGGCGCTGGCGCTACCGTTCGCCTATCTGCACTTCCGCGCTGGCGGCGTCAGTCTGAAGATTTTCACCGGCATCATGATCGGTGTCAGCTTCCAACTGATCAACACGTTGTTCTCCCATCTGGGCTTGCTCAATACCTGGCCGCCGTTAGTGACCGCAGCGTTGCCGAGCAGTTTGTTCATGTTGGTGGCGATAGCGGCATTGTGGAAGATCGAGCGGCAATAGCGCGATTACAGGAATCGAGGAACTCATTATATGGCACAACCACTCTCAGCGATTGCGGCTTCCCGGGCTTTGGTCCTGTTCGGCCACGGTGCCCGCGACCCCGCCTGGGCGGCACCTTTCGAAGCCCTGCGCGAGCTGATCCAGTTGCAGTTGCCGGCGCTGCCGGTGCGGCTGGCTTTTCTGGAGTTGATGCAGCCGCATCTGCCGCAACTCCTGCAGCAACTGGCTGCAGATGGCATCACCGAGGTCAGTGTGGTGCCGATATTTCTTGGGCAGGGCGGGCATGTCAGGCGCGATTTGCCCGCATTGATTGAGCAGGCCCGGCAGGAATATCCGCAGATGGTCATCAACGTGGCGCAGGCAGTTGGTGAACAGCCTGAAGTGCTCAACGCCATCGCCCAATACTGTATTTCGACGCTGCCTGGTACGCCTTCCTGAGGCAAGAGGAAAGCAGGTTTTACTTGCAGATTCCTCTCCAGGCAAAGATTGTCAGGAGCATCAGGCGTTGCCGCCGATACACACTTTTTGTTCAAAGTAAAGCCATCTCGCTTGACAAAATGGCTAGTCGAAAATATACTCCCCGGCATTGCATCACATGGAGGTCCATATCTTGGACAGTTGTTTTAGCAGCAGAAGTGGATGGGTTCTCAGCCCGGCACATTACGCATAGCCTATAGCAGACCTCCCTCCGCTACAGCTTGTGTATATCCGAGCTGTAGTATCGCGGTAGCAATATTATTCAATCCGCAACGATACTCCCATCCGTTTAATGTAATACCGTTGTTCGTGCTGCCATTTGGCGGTTTGCGAGCAGCCATGTTATTCCAGTACCAGATCGTCTTGAACCTTGTCGGGCTTATCCGCGGCGGTTGTACCTGCCATGGCTACCTGATGTTCAACGTCGGCAGGACAGGAATCGCATCTGTTCGGCTACGTGTGCGCCCGATGTCGGGAATGCGCGCAAACCGGACGCAGGCTGCAGCAATTCGTTCGGCCGCCGCGAGCAACGTCAGCGGGAAGGAGTACATCATGCCATTCAACAAACTGCATGCTTTTTTCAGCACGCGTCATTCCACCTTTGCCGCCGCTGGCGACCAACATGAAGCCGTTTCACGGCTGCCATACCGTATCGTAACGACTTGCCGCAGCTCGGAAGTGGCGAAGTTGGAGGAGTTGATGCGTCCACTGCTGGCGTCCTATGACGTCACCCGTCAGGTGAACGAGCCTGCGGTGCAGTCTCATCTCACTGCTATCACGGTCGAGGTAATGTGTTCAGTGCGTGAGCGTGCCGGACTGGTGCAACTGGTGACGCACCTGGCGCAGGAAGTCAGTGTTCGTAGCGTGCGCTGGGAAAGCATCCCTCAGCGTTGGCAGCGTGGCGCCCAAGCCCAGGCCCAAGCCGCCAATGCCCCGCCCTCCAGGGGCGCGGCATTGGCGGCTTAGTTCAGAAATGTTAATCGGAAGCTATTGAAATGGACTGTTCCAGTTGTCCGGGTAACCGGACAGAAACATCTGCAATCAAAAATCGCAAGGCGGCTTTGTTCCCGTGCTTGCCTGCGTCAATTTAGCCCTTCCCACTTTTTGGTGTCGACTGGTTGAGCTGAGCAGCTCGCAATCGACAACCGACACATAGTGACGTCGTCGTTTGTCGCGCCGCAGGCACGATGCGCAATCGCCTTGAATGATGAATCGGTTTTCTGCCCGCTGCTGCGGTCGGCTAAGCCAGACATGAAAAGGTGAAATGATGACTATCAAGACTCTGCTGGGTATGACATCCAACAATCGCAATAGCGGTAATAGCGGTAATAGCCGCAGCAACTGGACCTTTGGCTGGACTTGCAGTCAGGCAGCCGCGCTTTCTGCCAACGCCGCTTCAAAAACCGTCAAGCCAAAAACCGCCAGCCGCGAGGTGAGCCAGGCGGATCGTCAGGTCGAGACATACGGCATATACGGCGTGCTGACTACGCGCAGCGTCTACGGACGTTGAATCGAACAAGCCAATAAATTATTAATCGTAGTAAGAGGCTATCCCGATACCAGTCAGATGGGTCGGGACGGCTGGCTATATGAGTGTGATAGCGCATCGTGTGCCATACGTGGCGCAGATGCGGTAAAGCACGTTAGGAGTGAATCATGAAATGGGAATTTTTCAATAAGAAAGTAGCCGTATTCGCGGCATTGATCGTTACTGCAGCATGCCTGGTCAGCTGGATCAATCTCTTGTCGCCGGAGGAGCATGTCGAACCATCTGGCCATGTTCTGCAAAAGGCGCTGGCGTCGCAGCCCGGCTCCAATGTCACGCGCTGATCGCTGAGCCGCTCAAGCCGCGCTGCGCCGGTCCCGCGGGATTTGTTGCTGATCCTCGGGCGTCTGCGTGGCGCGGGTTGCCAAGGCTTCGCCGATCATCACCAGTACCGGGCCTTCGCATTGCTGCAAGTCTTGCTCCAACTGATCCAGTTGCAAGCGCAAAATATGTTGATTGTCGCGGCTGCAGTTTTCCACCACCACCACCGGCGTTGAAGCTGCGCGGCCTTGTGCCAGCAAGCGCTGTGCCGTCGCCGCTGCTTCGCGACCCCCCATGTATTGCACCAGCGTGTCGCATGATGGAAGATTGACCTGATCCGACTCGCCGGGTGCGGTGCTGGACGTAAAGAAGGCGACGCTGCGCGCCACCCCGCGTTTGGTCAACGGCTGCTGCGAAGCCGCGGCTGCCGCCAGCGCGGCGCTGATACCCGGAACCACTTCAACTTCGATGCCGTGCTGTTCCAGCGCCCGCAACTCTTCATCGGCACGGCCGAACAGCATCGGATCGCCGCCTTTTAAACGTACCACTAAAGCGTATTTTCGGGCACTGTCGACCAGTTGCTTGTTGATGAACTGCTGTGCGGTAGAGAGTTTGCCGCAGCGTTTGCCGACGGCGATTTTTACGGCTTGCGGACATAGCGCCAGCATTTCCTCTGTCACCAGCGCGTCATGCAATACCACTTCGGCTTGCGCCAGCAGCCGCGCGCCGCGTACCGTGATCAGGTCGGCGGCGCCGGGGCCGGCGCCGATCAGATAGACCTTGCCGAGACGCTTGGATGTCTTGCCGGCTGTGCTGGTGGCTTGCATGGCGTGCGGTTTCCGTCAGTGTGGTTTCAGTCGAGTCGGATCATGCCGGCGGCGACGGTCTGATGCGTTACTTTATCAATCAGGATGAAGGCGCCGGTGGCGCGGATCGCATCGTAGGAGTCGGCGGCAATCGCTTGTTGTACATTCAGCGAGACGCGCGCGATGTCGTTGAGCTTCAGCGATTCGGCCGGACGGCGTTCCTGCGTATTGATATCCAGGAGAGTATCGACCTTGGCGATGCGTGCAGCGACTTGCTTAGTACTGTGCTTCATCCAGTATTTGCGGCGCAGATCGAGCGGGTCTTCAGACAGCCAGCAGAGATCAGCGTTGACGCTCTTTAGCAAGGCCGGCGGACGGTCGACCGAGGTCAGCATGTCGCCGCGCGAGATGTCCAGGTATTCATCCAGCAGCAAGGTTACCGACTGGCCGACCACTGCTGATTCCAGCGAGCCTTCCAACACCAGAATATCCTTGACGGTAGCACTCTGGCCGCTAGGCTGCACTATCAACTGGTCACCCTTGCTGACCTTGCCGGCTTCGATGCGCCCCATATAGCCACGGAAATCGTTGGCCTCGTGGCCGTTATGGCGCGCCACCAGCTGCACCGGGAAGCGGAACGGTTCGTCATGCGATTCGTCGTAGACGCTCAGCGATTCCAGCAATTCGATCAGGGTTGGACCCTGGTTCCAAGGCATGTTGTTACCGGCCACCACGACGTTATCGCCGGCCAGTGCCGACAGTGGGATCGGCCGCACATCGCGCAGCCCGAGTTGTCGGGCGAATTCCAGGTAGGCGGCAACGATGCGGTCGTATACGTTCTGATCGTAGTTGACCAGATCCATCTTGTTGACTGCCACAATCACGTGCTCAATCTGCAGCAGATGGGCAATCGTTGAATGACGTTTGGTCTGAGTCAGCAATTCAACGCTGCCGTCGTCGCCGAGCTTCACCTTGGAGACATCGATCAGGATGATGACGGCATCGGCAGTCGAAGCGCCGGTCACCATATTGCGGGTGTATTGCTCGTGGCCTGGCGTGTCGGCGATGATGAACTTGCGTTTCGGCGTGGCGAAATAGCGATAGGCGACGTCGATCGTGATGCCTTGTTCGCGTTCTGCTTCCAGGCCATCGGTCAGCAGCGACAGATCAATGGTGTCGCCGACTGTACGTTTATGTTTGGCACGCGAGATGGCATCGAGCTGGTCGGCGAAGATGCCTTTGCTGTCGAACAGCAGACGGCCGATCAGCGTGCTCTTGCCATCATCTACCGAGCCGGCGGTGATGAAGCGTAGCAGGCCGCGCTCCAGGGGCGCAGTGTTTGCAGAGCCGGCATCGGCAACTTTTGTGACAACGGCATTCATCAGAAATATCCTTCTTTTTTACGTTTTTCCATCGACGCTTCCGAGGTCTGGTCATCCATCCGGGTAGCACCGCGTTCAGTGATTTGCGTTACCGCCGTTTCGGCGATGATGGCTTCAACCGTCGCTGCATCGGAGGCGACCGGGCAGGTGCAGGAGATATCGCCGACGGTGCGGAAACGCACTTCGCGGGTTTCTACGGTTTCGCCTTCGCGTGCCGGGGTCAGGTCGGTCAGCGTCACCAGCAGGCCGTTGCGCGGGATCACCTGGCGCTGATGGGCGAAATAAATCGGCGGCAGTTCCAGCTTTTCGCGGGCGATATATTGCCAGACATCGAGTTCGGTCCAGTTGGAGATGGGGAACACGCGCATGTTTTCGCCGGGGTGGACGCGGGTGTTGTACAGATCCCAGAGTTCCGGGCGTTGCGCTTTTGGATTCCATTGACCGAATTCGTCGCGGAACGAAAAAATCCGTTCCTTGGCGCGCGCCTTTTCTTCATCGCGGCGGGCACCGCCGATGCAGGCGTCGAACTTGTATTCGGCGATGGTTTCCAGCAGCGTCACCGCCTGTGCAGCGTTACGCGAATCGGTTTGCGGATTGCGCAAACGTACCGTGCCGCGCTTGATCGAATCCTCCACCGAGCCGACGATCAGACGTTCGCCGAGTTCTGCTGCACGCTTGTCGCGGAAGCTGATGACTTCTTCAAAATTGTGGCCGGTATCGATATGCGCCAGCGGAAAAGGGAATTTGCCTGGACGGAAAGCTTTTTCCGCCAAACGCAGCATCACTACCGAATCCTTGCCGCCGGAAAAGAGCAGCGCAGGGTTGCTGCACTCGGCAGCCACTTCGCGCATGATGTGGATCGCTTCCGACTCCAGCCAGTCGAGGTGACGGTTGGCGGCCTTGTCCAGGAAAAATTTTTCAACAACTGTGTTCATGTCAGATCTTGTCATGTAAGAGGGCGATGAGATGGCGATGGGGGCGATGAATACGATGGCTTAAGCGTTCGATTGCGTGACGGATTTGATGCGAATCAATTTACCGTCGACTACATGCAAGCCGCATTCCTTCGATTCCGGGTTTTCCCACCACCAGCGGCCGGCGCGCACATCTTCTCCGGGTTCGATCGCACGGGTACAAGGTTCGCAGCCGATCGACGGATAGCCTTTGTCGTGCAACGGGTTATACGGCACGTTATTGCTGCGGATGTATTGCCATACGTTTTCTTCTGACCAGTCCGCCAGCGGATTGAATTTTTCCATTTCGTGTGCTGCGTCACGTTCCTGCACATGCAGTTCAGCGCGGGTTTGCGATTGCGCTCGGCGTTGGCCGGTAATCCAAGCCCGGTTCCCGGTCAGGGCGCGATTGAGCGGCTCGATCTTGCGGATGCGGCAGCATTCCTTGCGCATCTCGATGCTGTCGTAGAACGCATTCAAGCCGTTCTGTTCAACATAGGCGGCGACAGCTTCAGGTTGCGGCCGATACGCCGTGACGTCGTAGTCGTAGGTTTGCCTGATGCGATCGAGCATGCCCAGCGTCTCGGCATGCAGGCGTCCGGTTTCCAGGGTAAATATATCAATCCGGTCCTGCAATTGATTGCGCAGGATCAGATCGGTCAGCACCATGTCTTCGGCTGCCAGGCTGGAGGCAAATACCGCAGGCGTATAGTCAGCGGCGATTTTTTCCAGTGTCGCCGTGGTGGCGGCGATCAGATCCGGCAGCGATAAAGCAGGACTGCTCATGATTAATCCTGGCTAACCGGCTGGCGTTGCACGCGACGGAATAACGGCGTCTTCTCGTCCCACGAGGACTGATATTTTTCCGAAAAATCGGTCAAGCCTTTCAATGCATCGTGGATATTCTTGTCGGCGCGCACCGCGAATGCATCGAAGCCGACGCGCTGCATATAGAACAACTGGTCTCGCAGCACATCGCCAATGGCGCGCAATTCGCCGCTGTAGCCACAACGCGTGCGCAGGTTGAAGGCGATCGAGTAGCCACGGCCATCGGTAAAGATTGGGAAATTGATGCCGATGACGTCGAACTGTTTCAGGTCGTCTTTGATTGCATCAGCCTGGGCGTCGCTATTGAGCCAGACGCCCAGCGGCGCGCGTCCCTGCAGTTCTGCGAGGCGCGCTTGCCACACCGCCAGCGGCACGATGACCTTGCCGGCCGGAATGCTGACGTTGTCGGCGCTTTCGCCTTCGCTGAGGCGCAACACGGTCCAATCGTCGGCGACGACTGCGCGGTTCTTGATGATTTCCGAATTAGACACAGGCATCCTCTCCATGCGGTTGATCCAGCTGGATCGGTGTGGCGTAGACAAATTCTTTGAATGGTGCAACGCCGATGCGTTGCACCGTGTCGACGAAGCGCTCGTCTTCAGTACGTTGTTTGACATAGACATCAAGCAGGCGTCCGATCACGGTCGGCATCTGCTGTGCCGAAAACGACGGGCCGATGATCTTGCCAATGCTGGTGTTGTTGCCTTGTGCGCCGCCGATCGATACCTGGTACCACTCGGCGCCGTCTTTGTCGACCCCGAGGATACCGATGTTGCCGATGTGATGGTGGCCGCAGGCGTTGATGCAACCGGAGATGTTGAGTTCGATATCGCCGATGTCGTGCTGGAAATCGATGTTGTCGAATTTCTCGGCGATGGCTTGTGCAATCGGGATCGATTTGGCGTTGGCTAGCGAGCAGAAATCGCCGCCAGGGCAGCAGATGATATCGGTCAGCAAGCCGATGTTCGGAGTTGCCAGTCCCTGCGCCTTGGCTTCTTGCCAAAGTGCGAACAACTCGCTTTGCTTGACGTCGGCCAGCACCAGGTTTTGTTCATGGGTGACGCGCACTTCGCCGAAGCTGTAACGCTCGGACAAATCCGCCACGAAGTCGAGTTGGTCGGCGGTCAGGTCGCCCGGCGGAACGCCGGTCTTTTTCAGCGACAGGATCACTGCGGCATAACCGGCCATCTTGTGCGCCTTGACATTGCGCCTGATCCAATTGGCGAACGCTTTGTCCTCGGCCTTGCGGGCTTCAAAGCCGGCATCGGCGGCCGTCAATGTCTCGTAGGCAGGCGCAGTGAAATATTGTGCAACGCGTTGCAGTTCTTCGACGGTGAGGGTGCCCGGGCCGTTCTTGATGTCGGCCCACTCAGCCTCGACCTGGCGCGCGAATTCCTCGGCGCCGATGGCTTTCACCAAAATTTTGATACGCGCCTTGTAGATGTTGTCGCGGCGGCCGTGCTGGTTGTAGACGCGCAGGATCGCTTCGAGGTAGGTCAGCGCATGCTGCCATGGCAAAAATTCGCGGATCACACTACCGATGATCGGGGTGCGCCCCATGCCGCCACCGACCATCACCCGAAAGCCGATTTCACCGGCTGGATTTCTGGCCATCGCCAGACCGATATCGTGCACCGCGGTTGCCGCACGGTCTTCTTCAGAGCCGTTGATGGCGATCTTGAATTTACGCGGCAGGTAGGCGAATTCTGGGTGGAAGGTGCTCCACTCGCGCAGGATTTCGGCGTAAGGGCGCGGGTCGATTACTTCGTCGGCAGCAACGCCGGCCAACTCGTCGGAGGTGATGTTACGGATGCAGTTGCCGGAAGTCTGGATCGCGTGCATTTCCACGGTTGCCAGTTCGGCCAGGATGTCCGGTGATTCTTCCAGCTTAATCCAGTTGAACTGGATGTTCTGGCGCGTGGTGAAGTGGCCGTAGCCGCGGTCATACTTGCGTGCGATATGGGCAAACTTGCGCACTTGCTGTGCCGATAACAGACCGTAAGGCACAGCAACCCGCAGCATGTAGGCATGGCGTTGCATGTACAAGCCGTTTTGCAGACGCAGGATGCGGAATTCATCTTCCGCTAATTCACCCGACAAACGGCGCCGTACCTGGTCGCGATACTGGGCGACGCGTTCTTTGACTATCTGGTGATCGTATTGATCGTAGCGATACATCTTTGTCTTCCTTATGGGTTGTGGCCAGACTCACCACGCCTTTATAAATAGATGCAGGGACTCTTGCTGTGAGTCCCTTGGTAATTTAATCATTGAGCTAAACAATTCAGCTCAGTAAATCAACTTCACTGCGACGGTGGTCAGCGTCACCGCCAGCAGGCCGCGCAAGAATTTTTCCGGTACTGCGCGCGCTGCCAGCGATCCCAGCGTAATGCCCGGTATCGAGCCAAGCAGTAACGAACCCAGCAAAATCCAGTCGATTGACCCTAGCCACCAGTGGCCGAGCGCAGCAATCGCGGTTAGCGGCACTGCGTAGGCGATGTCGGTGCCCGCTACCTCAGCCGGCGACAGGCGAGGATACAGCAATACCAGGATGGTCGCGCCGACCGCGCCGGCGCCGATCGACGACATCGTCACCAGTACGCCAAGCACCACGCCGGCGATGACGGTTGCCAGCGCCAGGTTGTTGCCTTGCAAATGCTTTTCAGGGCGCGCATTCAACCATCTCTGTAGTTTACCCTTGAACAGTAGTGCGATGACGGTCAGCAGTACCGAGACGGCGATTGCATAGCGGATGATCTTGCCGATTTCGGCACTAATGCCGCCCAGGTATTTGAGTATCAATGCCGTGGCGACAGCCGCCGGCAGCGCGCCCAGCGACAGCCGTTTGACGATGTCCCAGCGCACCGTGCCGCGCCAGCGGTGGGCGGCGGTGCCGGCGACCTTGGTCAGCGACGCAAATGCCAGATCGGTGCCCACCGCCACGCTGGGATGAATGCCGAACAGCAGCGTCAACAGCGGCGTCATCAGCGATCCGCCGCCAACGCCGGTCAGGCCCACTAGCAATCCGACAGCAAAACCACTCACTACATAAGAAACAGTCATATCACCTCGTACTAAACACTTGGAATCGTAATAAACTTCACATCTATCTCCAACTACAGACTATTTATTTGCTTATATGCGCATTTGATATATGCAAATACGGCTAATGCGTTTGCTGTATGGTTTCGGATTTATCCGTTTGCCAATTTCTTATCGGGAATGTTGAACAGATTCTTTTATAGAAAATAAAAAACCAAGGAAAAGTCATGAATCTCCATCAGTTCCGCTTTGTGCGTGAGGCGGTGCGGCAAAACTATAATCTGACCGAGGCTGCCAAGGCGCTGTATACCTCGCAACCAGGGGTTTCCAAGGCGATCATCGAGCTGGAGGAGGAGCTTGGTGTGGATATTTTTACACGCCATGGCAAGCGCATTCGCGGCCTGACCGAGCCTGGCCGGGCGGTGCTGAAATCGGTCGAGCTGATCATGCAGGAGATCGATGGCCTCAAGCGTATCGGCAATGAATACGCGGCGCATGACAGCGGCAGCTTTACGATTGCCACCACGCATACTCAAGCGCGTTATGCGCTGCCCAAGGTGGTACAGGCATTTACGTTGAAATTCCCGAAGGTGCGCTTGTCTTTGTTGCAAGGCAATCCGAAGCAGGTGGCCGACATGGTACGTAACGATCAGGCCGATCTGGCCCTGGCGACCGAGGCGATAGTCAACGCGGATGGTCTGGTGACCTTGCCTTGCTACCAATGGGAGCATGTGGTGGTGGTGCCGCCGGATCATCCGTTGTTGCAATCGAAAGCGATCACGCTGGAGGAGATCGCGGCTTTCCCGTTGATTACCTACGATAGCGCCTTTACCGGGCGCACCAAGATCGATCATGCGTTTGCATTGCGCAACCTGAAGCCGGATGTGTTGCTGGAGGCGATTGATGCCGATGTCATCAAGACCTACGTGGAGCTGGGCATGGGAGTGGGAATCATCGCCGGGATGGCATTTGATGCGGAGAGGGATGTCGGCTTGCGTTCGATTCCTGTGGGGCATCTGTTCGGCAGCAATATTTCGCGGGCTGCGGTCAAGCAAGGGGCTTATCTGCGCAGTTATGTGTATACCTTCATCGAGTTGCTGGCACCGACTATGAATCGCAAACTGATTGAGCAGGTGATGAATGATGAGAAGGATATGTACGAGTTGTAGAATCGTTGATCAGGTGCGGTTGTCAGTCCATGGCAGTGTGTTAAATACCTTAAATGGGGTCGTCGTTTTTTTCGCGGTCATTTACCGTACCGCGCAGTATTACCCGGAATACCTCATCTTGAGAACCGATAGCCGCGCAACACGGCGCAGTCCGCATCAAGCAGGCCGAGGCGCTCATGTTATTTACGCAGTGATTCTCGCGGAAACTCGTCGAACTGCTTGTCTTTACCCGGCGTCAATGTGTTTCCGACGCAGATTGAAGAACTGATTCTGAAAATACCGAAGCTGACGCCGCATTACCAGTTGGTAATCACGCGTGACGGCCATCTCGATGAGTGAGCTTCCCCCGAAATTTAGTCTTCCATAGGTAACGTAAAATCAACGATCCTTTGGAAAGACCAGCAATGAAGAAGATACCAAAACAGATGTACACGGCGGAGTTCAAGGAGCTAGCCGTGCAA
>NZ_JBIIVN010000031.1:0-20027 GCF_044339385.1 Collimonas sp.
GATTCTTCAGCCGACGCGGCTTCGGAGGAGGTAGTAGCGGTTCGATTTCTGTCCACAGTGCATCTTCCACGATCGGTTTGCCCATCTCTTCTTCAGCCTTATCTATATCAATGCCGAAGAGTAGCAGTTTGCCGGAAAAGTTAACAGCCCCTTCGGGCCTTTATGAAACCGTCTCTTAATTTAACATTGCGCTAAGCCCTGATTTACAGGTTTTTCCTAACTTCGAAGACGGTCTGTTCGTTATCGGACCGGCTCGTAGGCAGAATGTTCCGCGAATAACACATACAGGGAGAAATGCTCTTGGCATTCGATCTTGGATCGCTGATCGGTAAAAAAACCCCACCGCTGGTGGGTATTGATATAAGCACGTCTGGCGTGCGGCTGGTGGAGCTGTCCGAGTCCGGCAAGGATCAATTGCGTCTTGATCGCTACGCTTCGGAGCCATTGCCGCCCGGCGCGGTGGTGGACGGCAATATTGAAAATATCGAGCAGGTCACGGAAGTGGTCCGGCGGCTTTGGAAAAAAAGTGGCACTAGCACCAAGCTGGTGGCACTTGGCATGCCGCCGGCTTCGGTGATCACTAAAAAAATCATTCTTGCTAGCGGCATGTTGGAAGAAGAGCTGGAGATGCAGGTCGAATCCGAAGCCAGCCAGTACATTCCGTTTGCGCTCGATGAGGTCAGTCTGGATTTCGACGTCATCGGCCCGGCACAACATTCGCCTGACGATGTTGAAGTGCTGCTGGCTGCGACCCGCAAGGAAAAGGTCGAGGATCGATTGGCGGTAGCGGAGGCGGCAGGCCTCAAGCCGACGGTCATGGATATCGAATCTTATGCAGCGCGTGCGGCCATTAACCGCATCATCGGCCAATTGCCCAACGCCGGACATGGCCAGATCGTCGCTTTGTTTCAGATCGGCACCCAGACTACCCATGTCTCGGCGCTGCTGGACGGTCAACTGATTTATGAGCGCGAGCAGCCGTTTGGCGGTCACCAGCTGACGCAGGATATTGTGCGTGCTTATGGCCTGTCGTATGAGGAGGCCGACTTGAAGAAACGTACTGGCGACCTGCCGGAAGGTTATCAGCACGAGGTGCTGACGCCATTCCTGGAGAGCGCCGCGCTGGAGGTCACGCGGGCTATCCAGTTTTTCTTCACATCGACGCCCTATACCCGTCTGGACCAGTTGTTCCTGGCGGGTGGTTGCGCAACCATCCCCGGCCTGGTGGAAGTGGTTGCCGGCCGGGCCAAGATTTCGACATCGGTAGTCAGCCCATTTACCGGCATGCAGCTGGGGCCGAATGTGCGGGAAAAGCAATTACGTCTTGATGCGCCGTCCTATCTGGTAGCTTGCGGCCTGGCCATGCGGAGATTTGGCTGATGATCAAAATTAATCTTTTACCGCACCGCGAAGCCAAACGTAAGCAGCGCAAGAACGCCTACTTCGCCATGCTGGTTCTGTCCGCTGCTATCGGCTTGATAACGGTATTGCTGGTTGGTGCATTTTTCGCCAATAGCATCTCTAAACAGAATGAGCGGAATAGCTTCATTGCTGCAGAAAATACGCGTCTTGATGGGCAAATCAAAGAAGTGGTGACACTGCGCCAGGAAATCGATGCATTGAAGGCGCGTCAACAGGCTGTTGAAGATCTGCAAAGCGACCGTAACCAGCCTGTGTATTTGATGGATGAGCTGGTCAAGCAGGTGCCCGAAGGCGTCTATCTGAGCTCCTTCAAGCAGGACGGACAACGGGTGGTCTTGAACGGTTATGCGCAATCGAATGAGCGGGTGTCCGAGCTGCTGCGTAACTTGAGCAACAATTCGGCCTGGCTGGAGCGCCCCGATCTGATTGAAATTCGCGCCGCCACCATCGGCGGCACCGGTCGTGACAGTAAGCATGTGTTCGCGTTCACCGTCAACGTTGGCATTAAGCGTCCATCTGACAAGGATGCGAAAGACGGTGGCGCAGCGCCGAAAAAAGCTGATGCCTCCGCTATTGCCGCCCCCGCGCCCCCGCAACCTTGAATGAGAGACGCGCAATCATGGATTTGAATAATTTGAACGCCTCGCTGGAAGCGCAGTTCCGTGGGCTCAACGGCCGCCATCCCGGCCAATGGCCTGTCGTTCCGCGCGTGCTGAGCGGGGTCGGCGTATTTTTTCTGGTGCTGGTGATAGGCTGGTTTTTTTACTGGAGCGACCAGCAGGATGGGTTGAGTGCCGGCGAGCAGAAGGAAGTGCAGCTCAAAGAGCAATACAAGTCAAAAATCCAGCAGGCCATCAACCTTGCAGCGCTGCGCAAGCAGAAGGAACAAGTCGCCGAATCCGTCGTCTCGCTGGAGAAACAGCTTCCCAGCAAGGCAGAAATGGATGCGTTGTTATCCGATATTAATCAGGCTGGTTTAGGCCGCGGTCTGCAGTTTGAACTGTTCAAGCCGGGGCAGGTGGTCGTAAAGGATTATTACGCCGAGCTGCCGATCAATATCAAGGTCACGGGCAGCTATCACGATGTCGGTTCGTTTGCCAGCGACATTGCCAACCTGCCGCGCATCGTGACCCTAAACAATATGAGTTTGGCGACAGGCAAAGACGGTACGTTGAGCCTGGATGCGATTGCCAAGACTTTCCGTTATCTGGACAAGGACGAAGTGGCTGCACAGCGTAAGGCAGCCGATGCAGCTAAGCAGAAAGGCCAAAAATGACGTTTTTTCGCATTGGGCGTCTGGCCCAGCTGACATTTTTTGTCGCAACCGTCTCAACTTTGTCAGGTTGCGGTGACAGCGGTGTGCAAGAGGTGAGGGAGTGGATGGCCGACGCCAAGAGCCGTGCCCGGGTCGGTATCCCGAAGCTGACCGAGCCCAAGAAATTCGTCCCTTTCGTGTATGCCGGGGCGACCAGCATCGATCCTTATAATCCCAGCAAACTGCTGGTGGCGCTGGCCAAGTTGCAGGGAAACTCAAGCGGCCTCAGACCGAATCTGGATCGGCGTCGCGAAACCCTGGAAAACTATCCGCTCGACAGCATCAAGATGGTAGGCACGTTGCAGAAAGTCGGCTTGAGCTATGCGTTGCTGCAAGTCGACAAGACCGTATTCCAGGCAAAAGTGGGGAATTACGTCGGACAGAATTTCGGCATGGTGACGGCCATTAGCGAGTCCGAAGTAACTTTGAAAGAAATCGTACAAGATGCGTCCGGCGAATGGGTCGAGCGCGATGCAAAGCTAGCGTTGCAGGAGAGTACAAAATGATTGCAGCAGGAAAAAAATTCGTCAACCTGAGCGTAAGCTTGCTGAGCGCGACTCGTCAGAAAGTGTGGATGCTGTGTGCGTTGCTTTTCCTGGCCGGAACCGCCACTGCTGCGGCGGCTGCCGACAATAATGCCATCACGTCGATCAACGCCAGTCAGCAAGGTACCAATGCGGTTGTGCGCGTCAATTTCAAGCGTCCGCTGAGCGCAGCGCCAACCGGCTTTACTGTGATTAGTCCGGCCCGCATTGCGCTGGACTTTGTCGGTGTCGACAATGGTACCGGCAAGACTTCGCAGGACATCAGCCTGGGCGATGTGCGCAACGTGATCGTCGCCCAGGGCGATGACCGCTCGCGCCTGGTGTTCAACCTGAAGCGCTCATTATCTTATGCGACGGCGCTGGATGGTAACGCGTTGGTCGTGACAATCGACGGTTCTGGCGGTTTGGCGACGCCGCTCAATGCCGCAGGTGTTCCAGTGAAACCAGCGGCTAACGTTGTTGCCGCTGCGGTGCCATTAGTCAACGCTAAGCCGGCGCTGCGCGACATCGATTTCCGCCTTGGTACGGCAGGTGAAGGTCGTGTCGTGATCGACTTGCCGGATACGCAGGTCGGCGTCGACGTGCACCAGCAAGGCCAGACCGTAGTAGTCGACTTTCTGAAAACGGCATTGCCGGATGTGTTGCGCCGTAAGCTCGATGTCGGCGATTTCGGAACGCCGGTAAAGACTATTACGACGGTAACCCAGGGCGACAACGTGCGCATGATCATCGAGCCAAAGGGGCTGTGGGAGCAAAGCGCTTACCAAACCGACAGCCAACTGGTGATTGTGGTCAAGCCGCTCAAGGAAGATCCGAACAAGCTGGCGCAAGGTACGCAGGGCTATCGTGGTGACAAGTTGTCGCTGAATTTTCAGAATGTAGAAGTGCGCGCCGTGCTGCAAGTGATTGCCGATTTTACCGGTCTCAATATCATTACCAGCGACACCGTTGGCGGCAATCTGACCTTACGTCTGAAGGACGTCCCTTGGGACCAGGCGTTGGACATCGTGATGCAGGCCAAGGGTCTGGATATGCGCAAGAACGGCTCGGTCATTTGGATTGCACCAAAGGATGAATTGCTGACCAAGGAAAAACTGGAGCTTGAACAGCGTTTGCAAATTGCCGAACTGGAACCGTTGCGCACCGAGTCTTTCCAACTGAACTATCAAAAAGCTGAGGCCTTCAAAAAAGTATTCGGGATTGATGACGCCGGCGGTGGTGGCGGTAGTGACAAGAAAAACAGCATTTTGTCGTCGCGCGGCAGTGCCGTAATCGATCCGCGGACGAACCAATTGTTCGTCACCGATACGCCCACCATTTTGCAGAACATTCGCAATCTTGTGACGAAGATCGATATAGCCTCACGGCAGGTGTTGATCGAAGCGCGCATGGTAGAAGCCAACGATGGCTTTAGCCGCAACCTCGGCGCCAAGCTCGGTTTCGGTTTCAGTAGCACCAATGTGGCAGCCGGCGGCCAGCAGGCGACAACCACCAACACAACCTCGACCGCTAACCTGGCGCCGGGCGTTACCGGCAATTCAGTGAATCTGCCTGCCGCACCCAGCGCCGGCACCGCGGGTTCGGTCGCCTTGAGTCTGTTCAATGCGGCGGCATCCAAATTCATCAGCCTTGAATTGTCGGCGCTGGAAGCGGATGGACAAGGCAAGATCATTTCCAGCCCGCGTGTCGTGACTGCCGACCAGCAAAAAGCTTTGATTGAGCAAGGTACAGAAATTCCTTATCAAAATGCCACCAGCAGCGGTGCTACCTCGGTTGAATTCAAGAAAGCCAATCTGAAATTGGAAGTGACACCGCAGATCACGCCAGATGGCAATGTTATCCTGACCGTCGATGTCACCAATGACAGCGTCGGCGCGGTGGTTCCCGGCGGCGTGTCGATCAACACCAAGCACGTCCAGACCCAGGTTCAGGTTGAAAATGGCGGAACCGTGGTGATCGGGGGTATTTATACGCAAACAATTTCGAATGATGTTAATAAAGTGCCACTGCTTGGAGATATTCCGGTTCTGGGTTATCTTTTCAAACAATCGGCAGTTGTTAATAAACGAACTGAATTATTGATTTTCCTGACACCGAAAGTCGTTGTTGACCGGGTTGCTGCGCACTAGCGGATTGTTACAGACCACTAGCTGCACAGGGGCACGGGCTCTGCGCCGGTGTCCGCATTTGAGCAAAAGGTTGAGTGGTGAAATGGTGCGTTGCACATGAAAGGTAATATCTTTCTGGTCGGCCTGATGGGTGTGGGCAAGACCACGGTTGGCCGTGCCCTGGCAAAGAAACTCAACAAGTTATTCATTGACTCCGATCACGAAATCGAGGCGCGTACCGGCGTCTCGATTCCGTTGATCTTTGAAATTGAAGGCGAAGAGAGCTTCCGCCAACGCGAAGCGGAAGTCATTCGCGATCTGACGGCACGGCGCGGGATCGTGCTGGCTACCGGCGGCGGGGCCATCCTGAAGCCGGAAAATCGTGCATATCTGAAATCCCGCGGCACAGTCATCTATCTGCGGGCCAGCGTAAATAACATTCTCCAGCGCACCAGTCGCGACAAAAGTCGGCCCTTGCTGCAAACCGCTGATCCGCGGCGACGCCTCGAGGAGCTGTCGCGACAACGAGAGCCGTTTTATCGCGAAATCGCCGATATTGTCATCGACACCGGGCGACCTAACGTACAATTCCTGGTGCACAGCATAATGAGCCAGCTTGACATGTTGCCAGGCGATCCAGAGGCGTTGGCCGAGCCGGCCCGATTGCGCGAAAGCCATGCCAGCGAACAAAACAATATTTCATCGAGTTTTCCTATGAGCCATCCGGTTTCTTCTGCGAGCGTTATTCCCACCATCAGCCTGCAGGTTGAGTTGGGCGAGCGCAGTTACCCGATCGAGATCGGTGCCTCGCTGCTCGACGATAGCGAGCGTATCGCGCGTCTGGTGAGTAGCCGCCAGGTCGCCGTGGTGACCAACACCACCGTTGCGCCGCTGTACCTGCAGCGTCTGACTCAGACCTTGCAGGAGGCGGGCAAAAGCGTGTTGGAAATTATCCTGCCCGATGGCGAGGAAGAAAAGAACTGGGCTAGCCTGATGCAGATATTCGATCGTCTACTGGCTGCCAAATGCGACCGCAAGACCACGCTGATTGCCCTTGGCGGCGGCGTAATCGGCGACCTCACCGGGTTTGCTGCAGCGGCTTACATGCGCGGCATCCCGTTCGTACAAATCCCGACGACACTGCTGGCCCAGGTTGACTCATCGGTCGGCGGCAAGACCGGTATCAATCATCCCCTCGGCAAGAACATGATCGGTGCTTTTTACCAGCCGCAAGCGGTAATCGCCGACACCTTGACGTTGCACACCTTACCGGACCGGGAATTGTCTGCGGGGCTGGCAGAGTTGATCAAATACGGCGCTGTCATCGATGCCGCATTCTTCAAATGGATTGAAGACAATATCGATAAACTCATGGCGCGCGATAACGCCGCGCTGGCATATGCAATCCGCCGCTCATGCGAACTCAAAGCCGACGTGGTGCGTCAGGATGAGCGCGAAGGCGGGTTGCGTGCAATCCTCAATTTCGGCCACACTTTTGGCCACGCGATTGAGTCGGGTCTCGGCTACGGCAAATGGCTGCATGGCGAAGCAGTCGGATGCGGTATGGTCATGGCAGCTGATTTATCGCATCGTCTTGGCCACATCACGGCCCGCGACAAGGAGCGCCTGTGCGCGCTGGTGCGCGCCGCCGGCTTGCCGACCGAGGCGCCGAATCTTGGCGTGCAGCGCTGGCTGGAATTGATGCAGGTCGATAAGAAGAACGAAGGCGGTCAGATCAGGTTCATCCTGATGAAGCCCTTGGGCGGATCTCTGATCAGCACCGCGCCGCAGGATGCGTTGCTGGCGACTATTCAGCAACTGGCCTCGGAGGCGACACCGCGATGAATCCAGAAGCGTCTCTCGCAACCTATGCCGCACATTCTGCGCAGTCGCGAGGACGCTTGTTTGATGAAGCGCCGCCCAGCGCCCGTACCGAGTTTCAGCGCGACCGCGATCGCATCGTTCATTCCACCGCTTTCCGGCGGCTGGAGTACAAGACCCAGGTGTTCGTCAATCACGAAGGCGACCTGTTCCGCACGCGCCTGACCCACAGCATCGAAGTAGCCCAGATCGCGCGCTCGATTGCACGCAACCTGGCGTTGAATGAAGACCTGGTGGAAGCGATTTCACTGGCCCATGATCTCGGTCACACGCCGTTTGGGCATGCCGGCCAGGATGCGCTCAATGCCTGCATGGAGCCGCATGGCGGCTTCGAACACAACCTGCAAAGCCTGCGGGTGGTGGATCAGCTGGAACAGCGCTACGGCGCGTTTGACGGCTTGAACCTGATGTTTGAAACCCGCGAAGGTATTCTCAAGCATTGTTCGCTGGCCAATGCCCGCGAGCTCGGCGATATCGGCCAGCGCTTTATCGACCGCAAACAGCCGACGCTGGAAGCGCAAGTGGCGAATCTGGCCGATGAGATCGCCTACAACAATCATGATGTCGACGATGGCTTGCGCTCTGGTTTGCTGACGCTGGAGCAGATGAATCAGATCGATTTCTATGCGTTGCACAGCCGCGAAGTGGAGCGGATTTTTCCCGGACTGACGGGACGGCGCGCGATCAATGAAACGGTGCGACGCATGATCAATGCGCTGATCACCGACCTGATCCAGACCTCGCAGCGGCGGATTGGCGATGCGCGAGTGCAAACGCCGGACGATGTGCGCAATGCCCCGGCGCTGATCGCATTTTCCGATGGCATGGCGCAGCAGGCTGCCGTTCTCAAACGTTTCCTGCGCGAAAACCTGTATCGGCACTATCTGGTCAATCGGATGACCAGCAAGGCGCGTCGCATCGTGGCCGAATTGTATGCCTGTTTTACCAGTGAACCGGCGCTGCTGCCGCCAGACTATCAATTGCCGCTCGATGGCCGTTACAGCGCTCAACAACAGGCGCGGCAGGTTGCCGACTATATCGCTGGTATGACTGACCGCTATGCGATACGTGAGCACAGGCGCTTGTTCCAGGTGGATGAAGGGTATCTTTAAAGGTGCCCGTTAAGCCGTAATCGCAGTTTCTTGATTTCATTGTGGCCGCTGAGGCCAGACTTTCTTGTATCTACTTAACTTTATCAAGGATCAATTATGCGTCGCGCATACCAAACAGTACTGGCAGTGAGCCTTGCCTTGTCGGCAGCTACGGCACTGGCTTTGTCGTTGAGTGACCTCAGCAACCAGGATGCCGGCAGCGGCTTGAAGGCAGCGCTGCAGAAGGGCGCTGATGTGGCGGTGTCCAAGCTTGGCGTGGAGAACGGATTCCTGAATAACGACAAGGTCAGGATCGGCTTGCCAAGCGTGCTTGATAAGGCGCTGCCAATATTGAAAATGGCCGGCAAAGGGCAGCAATTAGATGAACTGGTGGTGTCGATGAACCATGCCGCTGAAGCGGCGGTTCCGCTGGCGAAGCCGTTGCTGCTGAATGCTGTCAAATCGATGTCGGTGACCGATGCAAAAAATATTCTGAGCGGCGGCGATACATCGGTGACCGATTTCTTCCGCCAGAAAACATCGGCCGAACTAGGCCAGAAATTCCTGCCCATCGTCAAAGGGATTACTGATCGCAATGGACTGTCGGCGCAATATAACGCGATCATGGGACAGGTTGGCAAGAGCGGCCTGGTGCCGGCTCAGCAAAGCACGGTCGAAGGCTATGTGACCCAGCGTGCGCTGGACGGCTTGTACACCGTTATCGGTGATGAAGAGAAAGCGATTCGCCAGAATCCGCTTGGCGCCGGCAGCGCCATCATCGGCAAGGTATTCGGCGCACTGAAATAATTTTTGGCAGCGGGCCAAACACGGGTAACGATTTTTTCTGAAGAAATAACAAAGGGCGCATTGACTGCGCCCTTGTTCATTCATTGGCGCGAGCTGTGCAGCTCGCAGCCTGGGTTCGATTGACGGCCGGTTCAGGTCGCGGCGGGGACTTCTTCCGGAAGATGCTTGATGGCATCGTGCTGGTGATCCTGCATCTTGTCCTTGTACTTGATCACCTGGCGATCGAGCTTGTCGATCAGTGCATCGATGGCAGCGTACAGGTCGTGAGCGATGCTTTCGGCATGCAGGTCTTTTCCTTTTACGCGCAGATTGATTTCGGCTTTTTGGCGCTTTTCTTTTTCAGTGATTTTATCGACAGTCAGAATCACGCTGATATCGATGACCTGGTCGAAGTGGCGTTTAATGCGCTCCAGCTTGCTTTGTACGTATTCGCGAATGGCTGGGGTTAATTCGAGGTGATGCCCACTGATGGTGAAGTTCATACAGCGCTCCTATGAAGAATATTGCTGGCGGTTCTGAACAGGTTGCGTTGAATCTTTAGGCGAGCTGTCAAGAGCGGACGGCTCTGGCAAGAATCGGTAAAACCCGCCTGCTTTGAACACAGCAAGGGTAAGCTCTACAATCAAACCACAAAAACCTACAAGGCTTTGCGCAAATTAACTGGCGGAATTTTTAGTGCTTCGCGATATTTTGCGACGGTACGGCGAGCAACCACCATACCTTGTTCCGCGAGCATGTTGGCAATCTTGCTGTCAGAGAAAGGATTTTTGGAATCTTCTGCTCCTATCAGTTGTTTAATGAGTGCCCGTATCGCTGTTGAGGAAGCCTCTCCACCTGCCTCAGTCGCAACGTGGCTGCCGAAGAAATACTTGAGTTCAAACATCCCGTGAGGAGTGAGCATGTATTTCTGAGTGGTTACACGAGAAATAGTGCTCTCGTGTAGACCCAGTGTATCAGCTATTTCACGCAACACAAGCGGCCTCATTGCGACTGCGCCGTGTGAAAAGAAGTTCCGCTGACGCTCTACGATTGCTTGCGCTACCCGCAGAATTGTGTCGAAACGCTGCCGCATATTCTTGATCAGCCACTTGGCTTCTTGCAGTTGTGAAGTCAGTGCGCCTTCGCCTTTGCTCTGCCGCAGAATGCTGGCATACAGTGCATTGACACGCAGTCTTGGCATGACGGCATTGTTTAGCATGACCTGCCAGCCTTGCTTGCAACGTCTGACGATAACGTCCGGCACCACGTAATCGGAGGTGTTGGCGGCAAACGGTGCGCCCGGGTGTGGATTGCATTGCTTGATGATGGTTTGCGCTTCACGCAGATCCTCGTCATCACATTCAAGCGCTTTCTTGATTTTATTGAAATCACGTTGCGCAAACAGCGTCAGGTGATATTGCACAATCGCCAATGCGAGACGGCGCGTGACATATGGCACTTTGATGAAGCGATTGATTTGTAATGTCAGGCATTCTGCGGGATTGCGTGCGCCGATGCCGGCCGGGTCGAAACTCTGGACCATGCTCAAGGCCGTCGATAGTTCTTCGATATCGATATCCAACTCGGCCGGCAGGCGCGCGTGGATTTCCTCAAGGAGCTCTTCCAGGTAGCCGTTGTCATCTAACGCATCAATCACCAGCTCGACCAGCGCACGGTCGCGCGGATTTTTAAGGGTTTCACGCATCTGCTGCCGCAAGTATTCGCGCAACGTCGATTCGTGGGCCTCCAGCTGCGGCCGGGCGTCTTCGTCATCCGGGGTTTTTGCATTGCGGGAGACATCGTCGAAACTCCATTCGCCCTCGGTGTTTTCCGCCGCGTTGTCGCTGGCGGCCGGGGTGTCGAAGGCCGCCTCGGCTTCGGTGGGCGAACTGCTGACTTCACTATCGCCGACCGGCGCATCCATGGTCGATGCGGTGCCGCTGATGGCGCCGTCGGCCAACAGCCGCACAGAATTGTCGAGCGGGTCGTCGACCCGTTCCAGCAGCGGATTATCCGACAGTATATGTTCCAGCTCCTGATGCAGTTCGAGCGTAGACAATTGCAAGAGCCGGATCGACTGTTGCAATTGAGGCGTCAGCGCAAGATGCTGCGAGGTACGTAGCTGGAGTGATTGTTTCATGGCGTCCCTGCGGACAATTCACTTCTATTCTTAACTGCGGGGCCGAACCTGACTGCTGCGACGGCACAGCTATCAATCTGCCAACGACTCATTGGATAAAGGATAATGTAGAAAATAATCAGCGTAATTCAACTGTGCCTGATTGCGTCACCACCGGGGTGCGACCAGCGTGCCTACATACGGAAATGCTCACCCAGATACACGCGCCGCACCGACTCGTCGGCAATGATATCGTCCGGGCTGCCGCTGGCCAGCACGCTGCCTTGATTGATGATGTAGGCATGGTCGCAAATGCCCAGTGTCTCGCGTACGTTATGGTCTGTGATGAGAACGCCGATGCCGCGCTCCTTCAGAAACCGCACGATGCGCTGAATCTCGATCACGGCAATCGGATCAATCCCGGCGAACGGCTCGTCGAGCAGCACGAAACGCGGATTGGTCGCCAGCGCCCGGGCAATTTCGACACGCCGGCGTTCGCCGCCGGAAAGCGACAATGCCTGATTTTCGCGCAGTTTTTCAATCTGTAATTCATGCAGCAGCTTTTCCAGCTGCTCATCGATTTGCGTCGCGGTGAGCGGCTTGCCGTTGGGTTGTTGCAGCTCCAGCACGGCACGGATATTGTCTTCCACCGTCAATTTGCGGAATACCGATGCTTCTTGCGGCAGATATGACAGGCCAAGCACGGCGCGGCGATGGATCGGCAGGCGTGAAATGTCGACGCCGTCGAGATCGATCTCGCCGCCGTCCGATGCCACCAGTCCGACGATCATATAGAACGACGTGGTTTTACCGGCACCGTTTGGGCCCAGCAAACCGACCACTTCGCCGCATTTGACGTTGAGCGAGACGTCGTGCACCACCTGGCGCGCGCCGTAGCTCTTTTGCAGACCTTTGACGATCAGGTTGCTGGGTTTGTCGAGGTGACTCAGATTGGCGCTCATGGGGCAACTTTCGGACGTGGCTGAATCACGGCGCGGATGCGGCCGGCGCCGGGCTGACTATTGCCATTGACGGTATTGTTGACGGAGTAGAATTCGGTGCGGCTGTCGTAGGAGATGAACTCGCCGTTGACTTCGTCGGTGGGTTTGTCGCCTTGCAGGCGGCGCATCTGCGCCTTGGAAAACAGCTTGGTGATTTCCGTCTTGCCATCGTATTCAATTCGTTCAGCGTGGCCGTCGATCCACAGATCAGGGCCGCCGTCGCGTTTTTGCCGGAAGGTGGCAAGCTTGCCGGGGGCGGCGTACAAGACTGCGAACTGGTAGCCGGACGGATCGGTGGTTACCACTACGCGGTCGGCCTTCATCAGCAACGTTCCGCGCGTTAGCACGACATTGCCGGTGGCGACGTTGACTTGCTTGACATCGTCGTAGGTGAGCTGGTCAGAGTCGATTAGGGTGGGCTTCTCTGAGTCCGCCTTTTGCGCATGAGCGATACCTATTGCGCCGAGCAACAACAGAGAAAACAAAAACAGTCGTTTCATGAAAAATCCTGAATAAAGGACGGACCCTGGTGGAACCGTGTACATAAATTGTATGGCTTGTACTTAACGCGCTTTCGGTGGAAATACATCATGCACATTGCTGAACATTTTCAGTACGCGGGTTGAATTATTAAAAGACATGCCGGTGCCTTGCAGTGTCGATTGTCCCAGCGTGAGGTCTACCGGCAGATCGGTTTGCATCACATCGTCGTCCGGCAGCAGTAAAAGGTATTCCGATTTCAGATGGAATTTTTCTGCTATCACAGTCTTTGGGCGGTCGGCGTTGACGTTGCCGTACAAGTGCACCTTGCTATTGTCGTCTTCAACTCTGCCGCGGTCTGCGCGCAGGGTCATCGGCGGTTTTTCCTGGTCCAGGCTGTGCACCACAGGCTTCTGGATATCGAATGAATCGTCGACCGGGTTATGCGTGAGCAGATCGCCGGAGATGTTATAGCGCGGTTGTCCGGTTGGCGACATCTGTACGTAGTTGAATTTCTCTACGTAGTAATCGGGCTCCACGCGTGTCGGCTTCGGCAGGAGTTCATCGGTATCCCTGTTCATGACCTGCACCATCCAGATACTGCCCAACGCCGCCATGACGAACAGAACCAGCAGCAGTATGAAGCGCAGACGGTAAGTGGAACGGAGATTTTTCATGATGAGGCCGAGTCTTGCGGAGTTACGCGCAGATAGGCTGCCAACGCCGCGTCATAAGTATTTTGCGCCTGCATGATGAGGTCGCATACTTCACGCGCAGCGCCGTGCCCCCCACCTGCCTGCGTGACATAGTGCACGCGCGCGCGGACCTCACGATGGCCGTTAGGCACGCTCGCGGCAAAGCCGACCCGCGACAGTATCGGCAGATCGATTACGTCGTCGCCGATAAAGCCGCAGGCCTCGGCGTCAAGGCTGAGTTGTGTCAGCAATTGGATAAATGCAGAGTGCTTGTCATGCACCCCTTGCTGGACATGCGCGATGCCGAGATCGGCAGCACGCCTACTGACGATTGCCGATTTGCGGGCACTGATGATCGCGGTGGCGACGCCGCTTTGCTGTAGCTGCTTGATGCCGTGGCCGTCGAGTGCGTTGAAGTGTTTGAGTTGCTCGCCGTCGGCACCATAGAGAAGGCCGCCGTCGGTCAGGATGCCGTCAACGTCGAAAATCATCAGGCGCACGCGCGCGGCGCGGGCCATCAGTTCTGCCTCGGGCAACTGCGGATTCACTGACGCGCTGTTAAACGGAGTGCCGGCTGTCATCAGATAACCTTGGCGCGTGTCAGATCGTGGATATGCAATGCACCGACCAGCGTGCCGTCGGTATCTGTCACCAGCAACTGGTTGATGCGGAACTGCTCCATCATGTGCATCGCATCGACCGCCAGTTGATCGGCGCCGATCGTATGTGGATTCGCATGCATGACATCGGCAATCGTCAATTTGGTGAAATCCTGGACTTGTTCGATCAGGCGACGCAGGTCGCCATCGGTAAACACGCCGACCGCATGGAAACGCTCATCTACCACGGCGGTCATGGCGATACCCTTGCGGGTAATTTCCAGCAGCGCTTGCGATAGCGATACATCTGCCGTCACGGCTGGAATCGCTGCGCCGCTGCGCATCACATCGCGCACGTGGGTCAACAGCCTGCGGCCAAGTGCGCCGCCCGGGTGCGAACGGGCAAAGTCTTCTTCGCGAAAGCCGCGCGCGTCCAGCAAGGCGACCGCCAGCGCATCACCCATCGCCAGTGTGACGGTGGTGCTTGCGGTTGGCGCCAGGTTCAACGGACAGGCTTCCTGCGCTACGCCAACATTGAGGTGGACGGTGGCTAGTTGCGCCAGCGCCGAGGCATCGTTGCCGGTCATGGCGATCAGGCTGGCGCCCATGCGATTGATGATCGGCACAATCGCCATCAGTTCGGCGGTCTCGCCGGAATTTGAAATCGCAATGAAGGCATCGGCTTCGGTCACCATACCGAGATCGCCGTGTGCGGCTTCGGCCGGATGAATAAATAGTGCCGGGGTGCCGGTGGAGGCCAGCGTGGCAGCGAACTTGCGGGCGATATGCCCGGACTTGCCGATGCCCGACACGACCACCCTGCCGCTGCATTTGAGCAGCAGCGATACGGCTTGGGCGAATGGATCTCCAGCGTTGTCGGAAATCCGGTTTTTCAGCGCAATGATGGCATCTGCTTCAATTTGCAGAGTATTGCGGGCAAGTGCCAGAGCACGGCCAGCATCGAACGCTGCGGGTACAGCTTTTGGCAAAATTTTGGTATCAGTTAGACTCATTCGTAGAGTATAAACGAATTCTTAAAGCAAAAAACTTGCCAGTCGCCATCAGAAACAATTAATCTGTCCGCAGTGCACAGTGCACAGCGTTAACCTTGCAGCAACAAAACATTACTTCATGCCAATTTACCAATGATGCTTTCCGGACTAGAACTGACTATCCTGCTACTGGGCTCCGCCGTACTCGGGGTGGTGGCCTTTCGCAGTTTTCATTTGCCGCCGATGCTGGGTTATCTGGTGGTCGGGATTGTGATCGGCCCCCACGCGCTTGGCTTTGCCGACGACAATGCCACCACCCACGCGCTGGCCGAATTCGGTGTGGTGTTCCTGATGTTCTCGATTGGTTTGGAATTCTCGCTACCCAAACTGACAGCGATGCGTCACATCGTGTTTGGCCTGGGCATGGTGCAAGTGCTGCTGACGATTGCTGCCACCATGTTGTTCGGCTGGGTGCTGGCGCTGGTGCTGCCGCAGGTAATCAATATCAGCTGGCAGGCGGCGTTTGCGCTGGGCGGCGCGCTGACCATGTCGTCGACCGCAATCGTGTCCAAATTACTCACTGAGCGGCTGGAGCTGGAAACCGAGCACGGCCGCCGCATTATCGGCATCCTGCTGTTTCAGGATCTGGCGCTGGTGCCGCTGCTGATCGTGGTGCCCGCACTCGCCGAGCATAGCGGCAACCTGCTGGCCACGCTGGCCTGGGCCAGCGGCAAAGCGGTGGTGGTGTTGGTCCTTTTATTGTTTATCGGCCAGAAACTGATGCGTCGTTGGTTCCAGATCGTGGTAAGACGCCGCTCGCAGGAATTGTTCATGCTCAACCTGCTGCTGATCACGCTGGCCTCGGCCTGGATTACCGAGCGTGCCGGACTGTCGCTGGCCTTGGGCGCGTTCATTGCCGGCATGCTGATTTCAGAGACCGAGTATAAGCATCAGGTGGAGGAAGACATCAAGTCCTTCCGCGATGTACTGCTGGGCTTGTTCTTCATTACGATCGGCATGCTGCTCAACCTGCGGCTGGTGCTGGAGCACTGGTGGCTGGTGTTGCTGCTGCTGATCGGCCCGGTGTTCCTCAAGTTTGTGCTGATCGCCGCGCTAGCCAAGATATTCCGCTCATCCACCGGCGTCGCGTTGCGCACCGGGCTGGCGCTGGCGCAAGCCGGTGAATTCGGGTTTGTGTTGTTGAACCAGGCCGGCGGCCTGCAACTGGTCGATCCTTTGCTGGTGCAATTGATCCTGGCCTCGATGGTGTTGTCGATGCTGGCTGCACCGTTCATCCTGGCCAAGTCCGATGCCATCGTGATGAAGCTGTCGGCCAACGAATGGATGATGCAATCGCTGGCGCTGACGCAGATTGCCACGCGCACCATGGCGACCAAGAAGCACGTGATCATCGCCGGCTTTGGCCGCAGCGGTCAAAGCCTGGCCAAACTGCTGGAAGAAGAGGGGATCGGCTACCATGCGCTCGATCTCGATCTCGATCCCGACCGCGTCAGTGAGGCGCGCGCCGCCGGCGCGCAGGTATCGTATGGCGACGCCTCGCGCCGCGAGAGCCTGGTGGCGGCCGGGGTGCATCGCGCCGCAGTACTGGTGATTACCTACGCCAGCACGCCATCGGCGCTCAAGGTGCTGCATCATGTCAGTGAGCTGGCACCAACCTTGCCGGTGATCGTGCGCAGCTACGACGATACCGATCTCGACAAGCTGCGCGCCGCCGGCGCCACCGAAGTCGTGCCGGAAGCATTGGAAGGCAGCCTGATGCTGGCGTCGCATGCGCTGGTCATGCTTGGCGTGCCGTTGCGGCGCGTGGTGCACAGGGTGCAGGCATCGCGCGATGAGCGCTATGCGGCGTTGCGCGGGTTCTTTCATGGCGTCGACGATGCGCCGGATGCGGCCGACCATTTACAGGTGCGCTTGCACACGGTGGCTTTGCCGGAAGGCGTGAAGGCGATCGGCAGGACGCTCGACTGGTTGGGTTTGCCAGACCTTGGCGCCGAGGTCACCGCCGTGCGGCGTGGCCGCAACGGCATCGATACAACCCCGGAGACGGTGCTGCAGGCGGGCGATGTGCTGGTCTTGCGCGGCGCCGCGGAGGCGCTTTCCAGAGCCGAGGGGCGCTTGTTGCAGGGGTAGCCGGGCGGTGTCGGGATCGGCTGATTATTTATTTTAAGAACCTATTTTATTGTCCTTAAGGCAGCCACGGCAGCACATCAAAAAAATGTTGCCCCGCCCCTGCCAGCCCACAAGTCAACAAGTAAATGACAAAGTATTAATTAAGCAGCTTCCCAATAGGCACTGCCCAAAAACCCCGATACGTTACGTTCTGTCAATATCATGCGGAGCAATATATGGGGCAGCACATCGGGCAGCACATCGGGCAGCACATTGGGCAAGGCGCAAACGACGGGATGGTACGATTCGGCGCCACCGTTTCCCAGCCGTACACGCTGGAAGTAAGGCGCGCCGGCGCGCTGGCCAAAGCATTGAGCGTGGTCAGTTTCGAAGGCACCGAAGAGCTAGGCCAGCCGAACCGCTTCGTGATTCGTTTAACCCATCCGCAGCCTGATTTACCGCGCGCCAGTTTCCACGGTGTGCCGGCAGTATTTACCATGCGCCCGCCGGCGTTGCCGGGGCTGCCGGCATTAGGAGCGGGCCGCAAGATACAAGGCGTCATCACCGGCTTCAACCAGATCGACAGCAACCAGGACGTCACCATCTATCAGGTCATCCTCGAATCGCGTCTGGCGCTGCTACGCAATGTCAGCCGTTGCCGCCTGTTTCTGGAACAGACCTTCCCGCAAATCATCGAAAGCATCCTGCCCGAGCACGGCTTCGCCGGTGACAGCAGCAATTTCAGTTTCACCCTGTTGCGCCAATACGAAAAGCGTCCCATCGTCACCCAATGGCAAGAATCCGATCTGGCCTTCATTCAACGCCTGTGCCGCCGTAGCGGCATCTGGTTCCGCATCGATGCCGGTGAATGGGGTGAAGTGCTGCATTTTGGCGACGACTTTACCCACTACCGGCGTCAACCGGCCTTGTCTGCGACGCTCGGCGGCAACGCCGGGCCGGAGAGCGTCGGCGCTGAATCGGTGCAAGCGTTGGAGACCCACATCACCAGCATCGCGCAATCGGTTCTGGTGCGCGACTACAACCGTCTTGCCGCACCGGCGCAGGTAGAAGCGGAAATCAATCTGGCGCGTAAAGACAAGACCACCTACGGCCAATCCTATGCCTGGGGCACGCTGCATCTCGATGCCGATCAAGCCGAATGGGAAGCGCGCCTGCGCCACGAAGCAGCGCTATCGGCGCAAATCGTTTATCTGGGTAAAGGCGATGTACTCGGCCTGGTGCCGGGCGCGGTGTTCCGGATCACCAACAAAGTCTTGCCGGATGCCGAATACGGCCAGTTGATCACCAAGGTCACGCATCACGGCGCGCCCGATGCGGCCTACCACAACAGCTACCGCGCCATCCCGTCCGATCGTATTTATCGCCTGCCGTTGAATGAAACCGAGTGGCCCAAAATCCCCGGCACCGTCAGTGCCCGCATTGCCTCCCCCGGCAACTACCCGTACGCCTACATGAACAATGGCGGCGACTACATGGTGCAGTTCGACTTTGATCGCGATGCGCGCACGGCAGGCTTGAACAGTTGCTGGATGCGGCTGGCCAAGCCATTCGCCGGCAGCCTGCAAACCGGCTTCCACTTCCCGCTATTAGACGGCACCGAAGTCGCCGTCGCCTTCCACCACGGCGATCCGGACCGGCCGTATATCGCGCATGCCATGCATGACAGCCAGAACAGCGATCTGATCACCAATCAGAAGCGCTGGATGAGCCGCAACGAAATCCGTACGCAAAGCAATAACAAGCTACGGATGGAGGATTGGGAAGGCCAGGAGCACATCAAGCTGGCCACCGAGCACGGCAAGAGCCAGCTCAATCTGGGCCATCTGGTGGACGCCAAGAAGCAGAAGCGCGGCGAGGGTCTCGAACTGCGCACAGATGGCTGGGGCAGCGTCCGCGCCGGCAATGGCCTGTTCCTGTCGGCCGATGCGCAACCCAAAGCCAATGGCCAGCAGCTTGACATGGCTGCCGCGCAGGGATTGCTTGAGCAAGCGCTACAGCAAATGCAGACGCTGGGCGATACGGCAAAATCTGCGCAAGCAATATCGGCGGACTACGCGCAACAGAAGAGCTTGCTCAATGACGCGCTGAAAGATCTTACGCAAGCCGGGATAGTGATGAGCGCACCTGCTGGCATGGCGTTGACTTCTGGTGGTCATCTGCAGATGAGCGCGTCGGAAAACCTGATCGCCACCGCCGGCGGCAATGCAGATATTGGGGTGATGAAGAAATTCACCGTTGCCGCAGGTGAGGCAATTTCATTGTTTGCGCAAAGGCTCGGCATGAAACTCTTTGCGGCCAAAGGCAAAGTCGAGATTCAGGCGCAAAGCGATGACATGGCCTTGACGGCCTTGAAAGATCTGAAAATTACCACGGTCGATGGCAAGCTCATTCTCTCTGCCGAGAAAGAAATCTGGATCGGTGCTGGCGGTTCTTACATCAAGATTACGCCATCGGGAATCGAGAATGGCACGTCGGGAGATATCCGGGAAAAGTGCGCGTTTTGGGGAAAATTTGATCCTGCTTCGATGAATATTCCGGCACCGTCACTTCCCAAGAGCGAATTCAAATACAGCGATAACCTGCCGTTTTCTCGCTAATCCAAGGACGGCTTTCATGTTGATCAGTTTTCCATTTTTATCCGAACGCAACGATGTCACTCACGACGAGTTAGCCGCACTGGCCGAGGTTGCCAATATAGATGACTGTGAGTCAGTGCATGGGGTGTTGGCGCTAATTGAATCTTGACCCAGCCTGCTGATCGAAATGTGACCCAGGGCTGGTCGCTGCGTTTTGAGTTAGCAGCTGTGGATAAGTCTATCAAACAGTTGGTGTTGAAGCACTC
>NZ_JBIIVN010000032.1:0-19704 GCF_044339385.1 Collimonas sp.
TATTTAGATGACTGGCTCACTGAGCAACATCAGGAAAAACAGGCGGCATAAAAGCCACCTGTTGGGAGACGAAAAATCGAGGGAAGCTCAGGATTTTCCGTTAGAAGCTGATGATCATGATCTGGGTCATGTAGTTATATTGGTCGCGGGGGATGCAAAGGCTCTCTTATCGGCACTTTGCGCAGCAGGTACTTGAAACACTCGACAAGTAATGGTAGTCTAAAAAAGGAAAGAAAGGTATGGAGAAGATTTTCGTTATCGGAGTCACTGTGTTGTTGGCGGGATGTGCGGCTGTAGTCAAGCCGATGGCTACCCCGAACGGCAAGCAGGGTTTCTCTGTGTCCTGTGACGGATCGGCAGATGACTGGGCCACCTGTTATAACGCGGCTGCGACAGCCTGCAAAGGCAAGTACAGCATCATTGATAAGCAGTCGGACAGCACACCGACTGCGTACGGTCCCATGGTGCGTCGTTACATCGTCGCGGAGTGCGCGCAATGAATCTCACCTGCCCGCTGTGTGCAGGTGTTTGCGAAACTGCTCAATCTGGTGATATGACGGAGTTTCGCTGCAAAGCATGCAAGCCCTATCGTATCACCGCTAATGCTATCCAGCGAGTGATGGAAATGACCGAAGCGCACAGGGTAGAGTTGATGCACGATTCCTGGAAATCGCATGCGAACGAGCGAGTGCTTGAGATTCGCCTCGCCCCGGTTGGCAGCAATCGAGTCTTCGCGCTAAGGTTCGCAAACCATAGCTGAATGAAATCGGCGGTGCGGGAAATGTGGTAATTCAGCCGTAACTACGGTGGGGGCGGGCAATTGGATGGTTCGCTCGACACTTCGCGGCTTGCCACAACTCTGAATCAGACCGGAAATGCCCCGGACGCGAGGACTTCTTGGTCCGAAAACAAAAACGCCGATCTGCATAGATCGGCGTTTCGTCAAGGATATTCTTGGTGGCCCGGGGCGGAATCGAACCACCGACACAAGGATTTTCAATCCTCTGCTCTACCGACTGAGCTACCAGGCCAAGGGACATAAGTATAGCAAAACATTTTTAATTCGCAAAGCCCCTTGTTCAAACTTTTTTAAAAAAGTTTGTGCGGGTCGATTTCCTCGCGTCGATGCATCCGCGACGTTGCGTCGTCTGTATATATATATTGAGGTGTGCGCGGCGCGCTGGTACCGATGTTTCGATAGGGCTCGCTCTGATTGGCGTGGATCGGCAGGGCTTGTGAAGCGGTAATCGCTATAATGGCGGCATGAAAGATATCGGATCAATTGCAAAGAGCGCCAGTGTGGCGGCGGTGGCCAGTCATCAATGCGATATATGCATAGTCGGCAACGGCGCTGTCGGTAAAGCCGCTGCACTGGGCCTGGCTCAGGCTGGATTGCGGGTGGTTTTGTTGGGCGCGCCAGTGCCTGCTCCGGCCGCGCCAACTGTATCGACCTCAAACTGGGATACGCGCGTGTACGCGCTTAATCATGTCGCTCGCAACTTGCTGTCGACCCTCAGGGTGTGGGATGCGTTGGACGTCGCCCGCGTGTCAGCGGTTGAGGGCATGTTGGTTAAGGGCGGTGCCGACAGCGCCGCCGGGCAACTCAGTTTCGATGCTTACAGCGCGCATGTCGATGCGCTGGCGTGGATAGTCGAAGAAAGCAATCTCAATCGGGCGTTGGATGCGGCGCTGAAGTTTGCGTCGAACCTCCGCTTGCTGGGCGGCCGGGCCAAGGCGCTGCAAGCCGATGCGGCGGCGTCCGCTGTGCAACTGGAACCGGGCGAAACCATTCGCGCCGATTTGGTTGTCGGTGCCGACGGCGCGCAATCCTGGGTACGCAGCCAGTGCGAGATCGGGATCGACTATCGTCCCTATCATCAGCGCGGCGTGGTCGCTAATTTTTCTTGCGAGCGACCGCATCGCGGTATCGCCTACCAATGGTTTACCGGAGGCGAGGGGATTGTGGCGTTGCTGCCGTTGCCGGAGCAAGGGGTCTCGCTGGTGTGGTCGGCGCCGGATTTGTTGGCGCAGGAGTTGATGGATGAGCCGTTGTCGCAGTTGGCGGCGCGCTTGTCGCGGCTGACGGCGGATACGCTGGGCCAATTGCAGCCGCTGCAACCTGAGCTGGTGCAGGCGTTTCCATTGTCGCTGTTGCGCCCGCATTCGCTGGTGGCGCCGCGCGTTGCGTTGATCGGCGATGCCGGTCATGTCGTGCATCCTCTGGCCGGGCATGGGATGAACCTGGGATTCGGCGACGTCGCGGCCTTGATCAAGGTGTTGTCTGAGCGCGGTGCGCATCGCGACTGCGGCGATGCCGGGGTGTTGGCGCGTTACGCCCGTATGCGCAAGGAAGAGATATTACTGATGCAAATGACCACCGACGGCCTGGAGCGGTTGTTCGGCAGCGACTTTAGCCCGCTGCGTTCGTTGCTCAACTTTGGGTTGAACTTGCTGGACAGGACCCCGGTCATAAAGAGTCAATTGATGACCCACGCCCTGGGTCGCGCATTCGACAAAGAATAACTGGAAAAATGATGAAAAAAATAAGCTTGCTGTTGGTAGCCGTTTTTGCTCTGTGGATGAGCGTTGCCGGCGCTGAAACATTGCAAGAGGCATCTGTCAAAAAAATTATAGAGCCGCAGCTGGGCGATGGCGTCAAGGTGGATTCGGTCACCAAGACGCCGTACAGCGGGTTGTTTGAAGTGCGGGTCGGGAACGATATTTTTTACACTGATGCCAGCGCCAAGTATGTCTTTGTCGGCCGCGTGATGGATGCCAAAAGTTCGCGCGACTACACGCGTGAGCGGATCGACGATATCAACAAGGTCAAGTTCGCGGATTTGCCGGTTGATCTGGCGATGAAAAAAGTCAAGGGCAACGGCAAGCGTGTGATTGCGGTGTTTGAAGATCCGAATTGCGGTTACTGCAAGCGCTTCCATAAGACCACCCTGAATGAAATCGATAACGTCACCGTGTACACTTTTCTGTATAACATTTTGGCGGAAGACTCGGCAGTCAAGTCGCGTAATGTCTGGTGCAGTGCCGACCGGAATAAAGCCTGGACCGATTTGATGGTTGACGGCAAGGCAGCCGCAGCGGCGCCGTCTTCATGTCAGGCGCCTAACGAAAAGGTGCTGGCGCTTGGTCAGAAACTGAATGTCACTGGCACACCGACAATTATTTTTGCCGACGGCACGCGGGCGCCAGGATGGATCGATGCCAAGACGATGGAAGCCAGGCTCGCTTCGGTGAAGTAAATTTCGACGCGTCGCAGTGTGGCTGAGGCGCTGCAATGACGCCGTTCTGCAAGCGGCTCGTTATTTCGAAGAATTCGCCTTATTTCGCTTTATTTTTCCTTATTTTTGGTTATTCCTCACTCTTCTGAGTCACTCCTAAAGCAACCATGAGCGGCCATCAATATAACGGGCAAGTGGCAGGCTTGCTGCTTGCCGCCGGTCGCGGCCGACGTTTCGATCCGAGCGGCGTGCGCAGTAAATTAATGCAGGCGCTGCCGACGGCTCATGGCCAAACGGTGCTAGCAAGCGCTGCAAGCAATCTGGCGGCCGTGCTGCCGACATGCATTGTGCTGCGCGAAGAGTCCCCCGAACTGCTGGCGCAGTTGGGTGACTGCGATTCGGTGCGTTGTCCTAACGCCGATGAAGGCATGGCGGCCTCGCTGGTCTGTGGATTGCAGCATAGTGCCGATGCCGCCGGCTGGGTGATTGCCTTGGGTGATATGCCTTATGTGCAGAGCGCGACCATTGCGGCATTGGTATCGGCATTGCAGCGCGGCGCTGATATCGCGGTGCCGGTCTGTCAGGGGCGGCGTGGTAATCCGGTGGGGTTCAGCCGACTGCACCTGCCGCGCTTGCTGACGTTGCGCGGCGATCAGGGGGCGCAGCCTGCTGCAGGCATTTCCGGTGATCGAGGTGGCGGTGAACGATCCCGGCATTCACCTGGATATCGATACCGTCGCCGATATACGACAATCCCCGCTCTGAAGTTGCCAATCCGCGCCTCTTTTGCGCTCTGTGTCGTCGAGGTAGACGCCGAAAGCCCGCAATCCCGCTACACTATCGTCTTTTCGCGCAACGCGAGGGCGCCATGGGGGTGACCGGCGGCGCTTATCCAGATCCTCCTGATGAACTCACATTTCCTGAGCAAACGTATTATTTATTTGCTCGGCTTTGCCGGATTGATTCCGTTCGTGCTGTTGACGTTGGCTTGCTGGCTGATCAGCACGGACTGGCTGCACGAGTTTATTCGCGGCCAGCTGGCTTATGGCATTGCCGTGTTGTCCTTTCTTGGGGGCATTCAATGGGGGCGGCGGTGGTGCTGCGCGCCGATTTATCGGTTGATCGCGCCAAGCGTGCATTGGCCTGGGGTGTCCTGCCAGCCATCATCGCCTGGTTTTCAACCATGGCCGGCGGCTTTGGTTTTGCGTTGCTGATGGCGGGTTTCATCGCTGCTTACCAGGTCGATAAGCGGCTATTTATCTGGTACGGTTTGCCGACCTGGTTCATCCAACTGCGCTTCAAATTGACGTGCGTCGCCGTGGCGGCGCTGATGCTTACTGTAATTGCCGGCAACGTGCGGGGATAAGATGAAAAAGAACAGCATTAAATCGATGAGCAAGTCCGGCCAGAGCGGCCTGTCATACCACATCATCGCGGCTGATCCGGCGGCGCATTTGTTTGCGGTTACGCTGCATATTGCTGAGCCGGCGGCTGTCGGCCAGACCGTTGCCTTGCCGGCCTGGATTCCGGGTAGCTACATGATTCGCGAATTTGCGCGCAATATTGTGCAGATTCGCGCCGAATCAAACGGCCGCAAGATCGCCCTCAAGAAACTCGATAAGTATTCCTGGCAGGCTGCGCCATGCGAAGGGCCGCTGACGTTGCATTATCAGGTGTATGCGTGGGATCTGTCGGTGCGCGCCGCGCATCTGGACCGGACCCACGGTTTCTTTAACGGAACCAGCGTTTTTTTGCGCGTGGTCGGCCAGGAAAACGTCCCGCATGTGGTCGATATCCAACGTCCGCTGGGCGATGAATTTGAAACCTGGCGTATCGCCACCGCGTTGCCGACGTTGAAGGCCAGGCGCGGCTCCTTCGGCAGTTATGTCGCGGCCAATTACGATGAGCTGATAGATCATCCGGTCGAGATGGGTAATTTTCAGCTGGCCAGTTTCGAGGCGCATGGGGTGCCACACGAGATCGCCATTACGGGTAAGGTCCCGAACCTCGATCTGGCGCGTCTGAGCGCGGATCTGAAAAAAATTTGCGAGACTCAGATCGCCTTTTTTGAGCCGCCCGGCAGCAAGTTCGCCAAGCGCGCGCCCATGCAACGTTATGTGTTCCTGACGCTGGCAGTCGGCGACGGTTACGGCGGGCTGGAACACCGCGCTTCAACCGCATTGATCTGCGCACGTGCCGATCTGCCAGTCAAAGGGAAGCCGGAAATCAGTGACGGTTACCGCACCTTCCTCGGGTTATGCAGTCACGAATATTTTCATACCTGGAACGTCAAGCGCATCAAACCGGCCACTTTTGCGCCGTACGACTTGCAGGTTGAAAATTACACGCCCTTGTTGTGGTTGTTCGAGGGATTCACCAGCTACTACGATGACTTGATGTTGTTGCGCAGCGGCTTGATTGACCAAGCGGCGTACCTCAAGGTGATCGAAAAAACCGTTAATGGCGTGCTGCTTGGCAGCGGCCGTCGCAAGCAAAGTGTTGCAGATTCCAGCTTCGACGCCTGGGTCAAGTATTATCGCCAGGACGAAAACGCGCCGAATGCAATCGTCAGCTATTACGCCAAAGGCTCGCTAGTGGCCTTGGCGCTGGATCTGACGATTCGCGCCGAAACCAAGGGCCGTAAATCGCTGGATGATGTGATGCGCGCTTTGTGGCAGCAATATGGCCGCGATTTCTATGCCGACAATGCGCTGAGCGGACGCGGCGTCAGCGAAGCCGCTGTCGAGGCCTTGTTCGATGACGTTACCGGTTTCAAGCTGAAGCGTTTCTTTGATCGTTATGTGCGCGGTACCGAAGATCTGCCGTTGGCCAAGTTGTTGGCGCCGACCGGCATCGCGCTGGCCGACAGGCGTAAGGCGGGTAAGCCTTCGTTGGGTGCGCGTATCGTGCAAAGCGGCAGCGATAGCAAGTTGGCTAATGTCTACGAGGGTGACGCCGCGCATCGTGCCGGGTTGTCTGCCGGCGATGTGCTGGTCGCGCTCGAAGGCATACGGGTGTCGAACAATATTGAGGCACTGCTGGCGCGCTACCGGGTCGGCGACAGTGTCACCATCCAGGCTTTCCGTCGCGATGAACTGATGGCTTTCAGCGTTCGCCTGCTGGCCGATACGGCGCCCCAGGTTGCCCTCGATGCAGAACTCAAGACTGCCGCTGGCTCCGCCATGCGTAATGCCTGGCTGATCGGGCGCAGCGCGCGCTGACGATTGCCGCAGTGGTTTGATAGATTCGACTTGATCGTGGTCATGGTCACATGGTCATGTAATCAGGGTGATATAACCGCTGTGACTAAATAATGAAGGCCGGAGCAGTTGCTCCGGCCTTGGTAACCTTTAGTTGGCTTTCATGCCTTGCCAGCGCGGCGTCAGCCTGTGCTGGATGGCAAACAGATCAAGCACGCGTCCCAGCGTGTGATCGACCATCTCGGCGATGCTCTGCGGAAGATGGTAAAAACCAGGCAACGGCGGGAAGATGATGCCGCCCATTTCGGTGACGCTGGTCATGTTGCGCAGATGCGCCAGATTGAACGGCGTTTCGCGCACCATCAGCACCAGCCGCCGGCGTTCTTTCAGAACCACATCGGCGGCGCGCGTGATCAGATTGTCGGACAGCCCATTGGCGACCGAGGCCAGGGTTTTCATCGAGCATGGCACGATGATCATGCCGTCAGACTGGAACGAGCCGCTAGCAATCGCAGCACCGATATCACGTATGTTGTGAACCACATGCGCCAGTGCTTCTACCTGCTTGCGGCGCATGTCGAGCTCTTGGTGCAAGTTCAAGACGCCCGCATCGGAGATCATCAGATGTGTTTCGACGCCAGGCACATCACGCAACAGTTGCAGCAGCCGCACCGCATAAATGACGCCGGTGGCGCCTGTGATGCCGACAATCAGACGGCGCGGCTGCTGGCCGGCGTCGGCTGGCTGAAGGCTGGAAGATGTCACGGCCGGCTCAGCCCTTCAACAAGGTTTGCAGTTCGCCGGATTCGAACATCTCGTTCATGATGTCGGAGCCGCCGATAAATTCGCCGTTGACATAGAGTTGCGGGATGGTCGGCCAGTTGGAGTAATCCTTGATGGCTTGGCGCACGGTAGGGTCTTCCAGTACGTTCACCGTGACGATATTTTCAGCGCCGCTGGTTTTCAGCAACTGGATGGCGCGGCCGGAAAAGCCGCATTGTGGAAATTGTGCCGTTCCTTTCATGAGCAGCACGACCGGGTTGCTGGTCACGGTTTCCTTGATCCACGTTTGTACATCGCTCATGGCAATACCTTAAAAAGTTTCAGAATACCGCCATTATATGAAAAAGGCGTCGTCATTGCTGGGCAGACTCTGCCAGAGAGAGTGTGGGGCGGCAATGTTTGGATGGAGTTGTCTAATTGCACGACAAAAGTGTGGCGTAATTTACACTTGTCAAGAGATTTTGACGAAAGGTGTGACTCCATGTACAATCTCAGGTTATCCCGATTCCGCCCGCCAATTTAGGGTGTGTTTGCAGCTGAAGTTTTTCGGTTTATGGCGTTTTAGGACAGAAATTTTTTAATAGTCTTCAATCATTTCGATGAGGTTTCATATGTACGCGGTCATAAAAACCGGTGGCAAACAATATAAGATTGTTGCCGGCGAAAAACTCAAAATAGAACAGATACCTGCAGACATTGGCACCGAACTCACTATTGATCAAGTGCTCGCAGTTGGCGCTGGTGACACCATTAAGTTTGGTGCACCGCTGGTCGAAGGTGCTACGGTGTCGGTTAAGGTATTGGCGCAAGGTCGCCACGATAAAGTCAAGATCTTCAAAATGCGTCGTCGTAAGCATTATCAGAAGCATCAAGGCCATCGTCAAAATTACACCGAAATTCAAATCGTTTCGATCAACGCTTAATTAATTGGCTTAATTAATCGCTTAATCGCGTCGATTGACTTAACCAAATACCAGGAGTTTTAAATGGCACATAAAAAAGGCGGCGGCACTACGCGCAACGGCCGTGACTCAGAGTCAAAGCGACTCGGCGTCAAGGTCTACGGTGGCCAAGCGATTAACGCTGGCGGCATCATTATTCGTCAACGCGGCACTAAGACGCATCCAGGCGAAAATGTTGGCATGGGCAAGGATCACACCCTGTTCGCACTGATCGACGGCAAAGTACAATTCGTAACCAAGGGCGCTACCCAGCGTAACTACGTTACTGTCGTAGCGGCTTAAGTTTTTTAAGCGTTGACACAGGCAAGGCGTCAGCCTTGTTGCGAAAGGCTCTGCCGCTGGTAGAGCCTTTTTAGTTTCTGGTCGTAATGCCGTAGGACGGGCACATCGTGCCCACGCGTGAACTTATCCAGAGAACTTATCCGGTGCACTCACCCCGTGCATGACCCATTTGATATCACATGGGCGGGTACTCAGGTTATCGCGATGATTGGTGCGCGCAAAAGCTTGCCCTCCCTACGCAAATGGCCAAAAATAGGTAAAGTTACCTGTGCAATTCAATAAGAATTTAACCTTCAACCTCATTAGGACCTTCGAATGAAGTTTATAGATGAAGCAAAAATCGAAGTCATTGCCGGCGATGGCGGCAATGGGGTTGCGAGTTTTTGCCGTGAAAAATTCCGCCCGTTTGGCGGCCCTGACGGTGGCGATGGCGGCGTAGGCGGCAGTATCTGGGCCGTCGCGGATCGCAACATCAACACCTTGGTCGATTATCGTTTTTCCAAGATGCATCGCGCTGGTCGTGGCGAAAACGGCCGTGGTTCGGATTGCTACGGCAAGGGTGCTGACGATATCAAGCTGCGCATGCCGGTTGGAACCCTTATCGTCGATGTCGATACAGGCGAAGCGATTGCCGACCTGACCGATCACGGCCAGGAAGTCTTGTTGGCCAAAGGCGGCGAGGGCGGCTGGGGCAACATCCACTTCAAGTCTTCGACCAATCGCGCACCGCGCCAGAAAAGCGATGGCAAGGAAGGCGATCGCCGTGAATTGCGTCTGGAGTTAAAGGTGCTGGCGGATGTCGGCTTGCTGGGCCAGCCGAATGCCGGCAAATCGACCTTCATCACCGCCGTATCGAATGCCCGTCCGAAGATTGCGGACTATCCATTCACCACTTTGCACCCGAACCTGGGTGTGGTTCGCGTCAGTCACGAAAAGAGTTTCGTGATTGCCGATATTCCTGGTCTGATCGAAGGCGCGGCAGAAGGCGCCGGCCTCGGCATCCAGTTTCTGAAGCATTTGCAGCGCACCGGTTTGCTGTTGCACATCGTTGATCTGGCGCCGTTCGAAGACACGGTCGATCCGGTCAAGGAGGCCAAGGCAATCGTTAAGGAATTGAAGAAATACGATCAATCGCTGTTCGACAAGCCGCGCTGGCTGGTGCTTAACAAGATCGACGTGATTCCTGAAGGCGAGCGCGCCAAGCGCGTCAAGGACTTCATCAAGCGTTTCGGCTGGAAGGGTCCGGTATTTGAAATTTCGGCGCTGAACCGCGACGGTTGCCAGGAGCTGGTCACTGAAATATACGGCTATCTGGCCGAGAAGCGCCAGCAAGAGACCCGCTCGGAAGAGACGCATATGGTGGCCGATGCGCAGCCCATCCTGTCGATTGATCCGGACGATCCACGCTTCAAGATACTGGATTAAGCGCGTAACCCACTAAGGTGGGTTGCTACAACAGATGCGTCATCCCGGCGAATGCGGGGATCCATTTTAAATTGAACCTGGATTCCCGCGCGTGCGGGAATGACGAGAATTTTCAAATGATCTATGCGGATTTGCTGAATAGAAAAATATGAATTCCGTCATTCAAAAAGCCAAGCGCATCATCGTCAAAGTCGGTTCTTCTCTGGTGACCAATGACGGCAAAGGTCTCGACAGCGCTGCCATCGCCAAGTGGGCGACGCAAATTGCCGAATTGCGGGCGATGGGCAAGCAAGTCGTACTGGTCAGTTCTGGTGCCGTCGCAGAAGGCATGCAGCGTCTCGGTTTCGACAAGCGCCCAACCAGCATCGATGCACTGCAAGCTTGCGCTGCCGTCGGCCAGATGGGTCTGGTGCAGATCTATGAAACCAGCTTCCGTGCGCACAACCTGCGCACCGCACAAGTATTGCTGACCCATGCCGACCTGGCTGATCGCGAACGCTACCTGAATGCGCGCTCGACCCTTTTTACGCTGCTGCGTTTTGGCGTGGTGCCGATCATTAACGAAAACGATACCGTGGTCACCGATGAAATCAAGTTCGGCGACAACGATACCCTTGGCGCACTGGTCGCCAACCTGATCGAAGCCGATGCACTGATCATCCTGACCGATCAGAAAGGCTTGTACACCGCCGATCCGCGCAAGGTCGCCGATGCCGAATTCGTGCATGAGGCAAAGGCTGGCGATCCGGCATTGGAAGTCATGGCGGGCGATGCCGGCACCAGCATTGGCCGTGGCGGCATGATTACCAAGATACTGGCAGCCAAACGCGCTGCGACTTCAGGCGCACATACGGTAATTGCCTGGGGTCGTGAAGATGCGGTGTTGACGCGCTTGGCCGCCGGTGAGGCAATCTGTACTCAATTGACGGCCCAAACCGCGCAACTGACTGCGCGTAAGCAATGGATGGCGGACCATCTGAAAACTGCGGGTAAGGTAATCCTCGACGCCGGTGCGGTGCAAAAGCTGAGCCATGAAGGCAAATCCCTGTTGCCGATCGGTGTCACCGGCGTGTCGGGCGAATTCGGCCGCGGCGACGTCATCACCTGTACCGATGCCGATGGCCGCGCGATTGCCCGTGGGATCAGTAACTACACCAGTTCCGAGGCGCGTCGCATCATGCGTCATGCGTCCTCTGAAATCCAGTCTATCCTTGGCTTTGTCGAGGAATCGGAATTGATCCATCGCGGCAACATGGTCTTGCTGTAATTTTAGGTAGTTTGGGTAGTTTGCCGCAGTTTGTTCTAGTCTGTCTTGCTCCGCACAAAAAAGAACGGCTCTGCGTCATGCAAGAGCCGTTTTTATTTTATGAGTTATTGGTTATTCCAGCGCACAATGTTGTGCGCTCAGCTACCCGGCTTGATCGGATGATTTTCGCGGATTCTGCTGCGTATCTCCTCGAGTTTGCCGGCGATCATGCCATCCTGGCAGAGGAAGTCTCTGGCCAATGCCGCATGCTGTCGGTTGCCGGAGGATGATTCTTTGATCGGCTTCCAGTCGCTCAGGCGTGCCCGCGACCAACTGCCGTCTTTTTGGCCGAACGCGTACAGCTTGTTTTCATAAGTTTGGCAGCGGATCCCTTCGTAACTGATATTTACGGCGCCGCCCTGGCTCTTGCTGACCATCGTGTAGCGCACTACGCCATCGGCACCAGTCGACATCGAATTGAGATCGATGAAAAAATTCATCGTGGCAGTCGGGCTGACATAGAACGACACCAGGTTGGCTGCTTGCGGTGCCGGCGGTATTTCGGCTTTGATTTCTTGCCAGGATTTGCCGCCGTCGTCGAAATCTCCATCGGACAAATCGGAGCCTGGAGCGGGAACGAGGCTTGGATAGAACGGATCGTTGGCGGCATGCATCGGTGCCGCCGGGCCTAGCAACAGCAGGCTGACAGCCAGGAGTTGCGCCATTTTCTTGGCAGTACCGGGAACGCGGAAAGCAACATCAAAAGCCATGGAAGCACTCACTTTTTTTCGGGATCGGCATCGGCCGGATTGGGTGGGGTTGATGCACGTGGTCCATGGCCGACGCGCAAATGACGGGCATGGTGCGGAGTAGCTTGCGCGGGCCGGGTGAGGAAGCGCGCTAATTCCTGTAGCGCACGTTGGTACACATCGCGCTTGAACTCTATCACCATGTCGAGCGGCACCCAATAATCATGCCAGCGCCACGCATCGAACTCGGGGTGTTCGGTGAGGCGCAGGTTGACATCGCAATCGCGGCCGACCATACGCAACAAGAACCAGATTTGCTTCTGGCCGCGATAATGGCCGCGCACATCGCGTTTGATAAAGTGATCCGGCACCTCATAGTGCAGCCAGTCGCGGGTGCGACCGATGATCTTGACATGTTCCGTCTTTAGCCCGATTTCTTCCTCAAGCTCGCGAAACATGGCCTGCTCCGGGGTTTCCCCGTATTTGATGCCGCCCTGTGGAAATTGCCACGAGTGTTCGCGCACGCGCTTGCCCCACCAGACTTCATTCTGGGTGTTGAGCAAGATAATGCCGACGTTCGGGCGGAAGCCTTCACGGTCAAGCATGTTGTTACCTCAAAACTTTCTGCTGCCGGACAGCCATCGTGCCAAAATATTAATCATTGCGAAACCTTCGCCGTTGCAGAACGGAGCAGGTGTGCAGCCAGGTGAGCCGGGCGGCACGTTGCGCCATCCGTCCAACAAGCTTATCAATTTTAGTACAGGGTTTATCTGCCATCGAAGCCGACGAATTCCGCTGTCTTTCATTAATCAGATACGCAATGAGTTCCTGTCAGCGCTGATAATGACCGGAACATTAATCAATTGTGCAAAGAGTGGGCGCATCAGCCAGCTAATCCTTTAAAATTGAGTTGATTATAGCCCTCTCTTTTTAAAAAGAATTCATCGTTATGCGCGCCTCCCGTTTTTTTATTTCTACGCTTAAAGAAGCTCCATCCGATGCTGAGATTGTCAGCCACAAACTGATGATGCGTGCCGGCATGATCAAACGCCTCGGCTCCGGGATCTACACCTATATGCCGATTGGCTTGCGCGTGACCCGCAAAGTTGAGAATATTGTGCGTCAAGAGATGAATCGATCGGGCGCGGTTGAGCTGTTGATGCCGGTGGTTCAGCCGGCAGAGCTATGGCAGGAAACCGGGCGCTGGCAGAAGTACGGCGCTGAGCTGATGCGCGTCAAGGATCGTCATGGCCGCGATTTCATCATCCAGCCGACTTCAGAAGAAGTGGTGACTGACATTGCGCGCACCGAACTACGTTCTTATCGCAAGCTGCCGGTGAATTTTTACCATATCCAGACCAAGTTCCGCGATGAGCGCCGTCCGCGTTTTGGCCTGATGCGCGGGCGCGAATTCACGATGAAGGACGCGTATTCTTTTGACCGCGACCTGGACGGGCTGAAGCAGTCCTATCAGGTCATGTACGACGCTTACGTACGTATTTTCAACCGTTTTGGTTTGCAATTCCGCGCCGTCGCTGCGGACAATGGCGCCATCGGCGGCACCGGCTCGCACGAGTTCCACGTCATCGCCGCCACCGGCGAGGACGCCATTGTATATTGCCCAACCTCGGAATATGCGGCCAACATGGAGGCCGCCGAATCGCTGCCACTCAACCCAACCCGTGCGGCACCTGGCGAGGCGTTGGTCAAGACGCCGACACCAGGCAAGGCCAAGTGCGAGGCGGTTGCCGAGTTGCTGCAACTGCCGCTGGCGCGCACCATCAAATCGATTGTCCTGACGGTAGAGAAAGAGGCGACCGACAAGGAAGCCGCCAGCAAGGAAGTCTGGCTGTTGATGCTGCGCGGCGACCATGAGTTGAACGAAATTAAAGCCAACAAGGTGCCGGGGCTGGCTGGTTATCGCTTCGCGACCGAGCCGGAAATCGTCGAGTATTTCGGTGCGCTGCCTGGCTATCTGGGCCCGCTCAATACCCGCAAACCGGTCAAGGTGGTAGCGGATATTACGGTCGCCAACATGCATGACTTTGTTACCGGAGCCAATGAGGCAGATTTCCATTACACCGGCGTCAACTGGGGCCGTGATTTGCCTGAGCCGCTGGTGTTCGACATCCGTAACGTGGTCGAGGGCGATCCTTCGCCGGATGGCAAGGGTGTGCTGGCGATTCAGCGCGGCATCGAAGTTGGCCACGTTTTCCAGCTCGGCCCTGCCTATTCGGAAGCCATGAAAGCCACCTACCTGGACGAAAACGGCAAGCCGCAATTGCTGCAGATGGGCTGTTACGGGATCGGTATCACCCGTATTCTGGGTGCCGCAATCGAACAGAATTTCGACGATAAGGGCATCATCTGGCCGACCGCGATCGCGCCGTTCGAAGTTGTGTTGTGCCCGATGGGCTATGATCGCAGCGAGGCCGTCAAGGCCGAAACCGACAAGCTCTACGAAACATTGCAGGCTGCCGGTATCGACGTCATTCTGGACGATCGCGGCGAACGCCCCGGCGCGATGTTTGCCGACTGGGAATTGATCGGCGTGCCGCACCGTGTGGTGATCGGCGACCGCGGCTTAAAGGATGGTCAGTTGGAGTACCAAGGCCGCCGCGATACGGAAGCTACGACTGTGGCGCTGAGCGAAATGGCGGCATTCATCAAAGCACGTCTGGAGTAGCATCCTGGTAAGTTGGAAGCGCTCTGGTAGTTTTTTTTGAGCAACAAAAATGGCGGCGAAATCGACTCTGCCGCCATTTTCTTTGTATACTAGTTAAAAAATAAATAATCGATGGTTGGATAGTGTCATTACGGAGTATTGCTTGCGTTTGTCTAATCCTTTCTTACTTGTCTTGCTGTCAATGTCGCTGCTATTTTGCGGCTTGGCTCATGCCGGCAATCAAAAGGAAGAAGAATTGGCAGATTCGGTGCGCGTTGCCTTGTCGCGTGCCATCAACGATGCGCGGCCGCCAAAGCCTAATTTTTTAGATATCGACCAGCGCATCCAGTACCTTTACTGGCGCGGCGAAATGTCCGAGCGGTTAAAGAAAAAGTTGCCGGATTCACAGTTGCGCATCGAGCTCCTGGAAACCGTCTGGTACGAAGCCAAGCGCGCCGGACTTGACCCCGCTCTGGTGCTGGGCCTGATCCAGGTTGAGTCGGCGTTTCGCAAATATGCTTTGTCGAGCGTCAGTGCCCATGGCTACATGCAGGTGATGCCGTTCTGGACCCGCGTGATTGGCGATGCCGATCGCAGCAAGTTGTTTCACATGCAGACCAATCTGCGTTACGGTTGCTCGATTCTGCGGATGTACATCGATATGGAAAAGGGTAATCTCTATCTGGCGCTGGGGCGTTACAACGGCAGCCGCGGCCGCCCGGAATATCCCAACGCAGTGCTGGCCGCCTGGAAGCGCTGGGAATACAAGGACGACTTGCCGATTCATGCGGTTTCTGCGCGCTAATCAGGTCGCTTCCGCATTTTTTGCGCGCCAATTTCTCCGCTTGACCCCGCCCCGCACACCGCCTCCACTGTGCCGGGCTCGCCTTCGCAACGCTGTTGCGTCAAAGTCATAGACCGGCTGGCCACGCGCTGCTGTTTCATTGATCCTCAATGTGCGCAAATTTTTGCTGCAATTCGAAAATCTCTGTTTTTGTCATCGGCTTGTAACAAGCCGCAGTTACAGTTGTCATAAAGCTTGCAAACGGTTTCATATTTCAAATTGACAACACGGAGGGAAGATGAAGTTAAGTATTCTGATTGCTGGCGCCATGGCATCGTTGGCTCTGGCTGGCTGCAGCGGTTCCAGCAGCACGCAACCGGAAGCGCCGGTCGCGCGGCCTGAGACCAAGCCTGCTGCGAAGAACGTGATTTTCTTCCTCGGCGATGGTATGGGCATCACGACGATGACCGCGGCGCGTATCTACAAGGTTGGTGAGGAAGGCGACCTGACCATGGATACCTTGCCGGAAACTGGCTTTATCACGACTTATTCAAACGATGCTCAGGTCACCGACAGCGCACCGTCGATGGGTGCGTACATGACTGGCGTTAAAGCCAACAATGAAGTGATTGCCATGTCGGCCGATACCAGCGCCCGCGATGCCAGCGGCAAGGGCTACGTCAACGGCGCCGACAGTACCTGCCAGAGCGGCAACGGCAAACCGGTTGATACGCTGCTGGAACTGATGAAGGCACGCGGCTATAGCACTGGCGTTGTTTCTACCGCGCGGATCACCCACGCAACACCAGCGGCCACTTATTCGCACATCTGTCATCGCGATGGCGAGAACAACATCGCCGCGCAGTTGACCCCGAAGGGCGCAGGCTTCAACACCAAACTTAGCGATGGCGTCGATGTGATTTTCGGCGGTGGCCGCCGGCATTTCCTGGCGAAGACCGATGCCGACAGCAAGCGCACCGATGGCCGCGATCTGGTGGCTGAATTCAAGGCTGCCGGCTACACCTACGCCAGCAATTTTGCAGAATTCGACAAGATCGGCACTTCCACTGCGAAGGTGATCGGCTTGTTCAACAAAGATCACATGACCTATGACCTGGATCGTGACGCCACCAAAGAGCCGAGCCTGGCGCAGATGACCGCCAAATCGATCGACCTGCTGAACAACAAGAAGAGCGGATTCTTCCTGATGGTCGAAGGCGGTCGTATCGATCACGCGCTGCACGCCACCAATGCACGTCGCGCGCTGCAGGAAACCGTGGCCTTCGACGATGCGATCAAGGTCGCTCTGGATAAGATGCAAATCGTTGACCCAGGCTTGAAAAATACCCTGATCGTGGTCACCGCCGATCATGACCATTCGATCCTCTTGAATGGTTATGCCAAGCGCACCGGCAAGACCACTGACACTGAACCGGGCGTACTCGGTCTGGTGAAGAATGTGTTGACCGGCCAGCCGGAGCGCGACATCAACAACAATCCCTACACCGTGATTGGTTTCGGTAACGGTCCCAACCACCTGGTAGCACGCGGTGCCTTGTCCGACATGCAGGTGGCAGACAAGGAATACCTGCAAGAAGCGGTAATACCGACCGAGGCCGGTAATGAAACCCACGGCGGCACCAATGTATTCATCGGTGCGCAAGGGCTGGGTGCTGAGAATATTCGCGGCGTCCTCGATAACACAGAGGTATTCGGCCTGGTGAAGAAAGCCATCGGCCTGTGATGCCCGTCATGCCCGTCATCAACCGGCGACGCGTCGGTTGAGGGGCAATTGAGGCTAAATTCAGAAGCAGTCGATCAGATCAAGTACAAGGGACAGATATGAAGATCATCAAACAACATGAACAAGCAATCAGCCAGCGCGCCTATCGCTGCGTGACGATGTGCGTATTGTCCGCACTGTCGGTGCTGGCAGCAGGCAACGCGGTGGCAGTCGATGCTGTTGCGGCCAAGGCAAAGAACGTCATTTTTTTCCTGGGTGACGGCATGGGGCCGGTAACGGTAACTGCTGCACGCATCTACGGGCACGGCGAAGATGGCCGTCTGACGATGGAAACACTGACCCGTACAGCGCGTATCAAGACCTTTTCGCTGGATGCGCAAACTACCGACAGCGCACCGTCGATGGCGGCTTACATGACCGGCGTCAAAATGAAGAACGACGTGATTTCGATGTCGTCCGACACCAATGCTTACGACGCCAATGGCAAACCGTATCGAAACAATGCCGACTCCACCTGCGTGAGCGGCAATGGTCAGCCGGTACAGACCTTGCTGGAATTGTCGAAGGCTGCCGGCAAGGCAGTAGGCGCAGTCAGCACCACGCGCATCAGCCATGCGACGCCCGCTGCCACTTATGCGCACGTCTGCAACCGCGGTGCCTACAACACTATCACCGAACAGGTGACGCCGGGCGCGCCTCGCTATAACACCGCATTGAAGGACGGTGTCGATGTGTTGCTGGGCGGCGGCCTGCGGCACTTCTTGCCGAAATCGAATCCGGCCAGCATGCGCAACGACAATCTCGATCCGCTGAGTATGTTCAAGGCGGCTGGCTACACGTACGTCGCCACCGGTACCGAACTGAGGAACGTCAATCCCGCCAGCGTCGGCAAGTTGCTTGGCTTGTTCACCGCCAGCGATATGAGTTATGAGCTGGACCGCGTCAAGAAAAAACTGGACCAGCCAAGCCTGGCCGAGATGACTGAAAAGGCTATCGGCGTACTGAAGAAGAATCCGAATGGCTATTTCCTGATGGTCGAAGGCGGCCGTATCGACCACGCACTGCATCGCACCAATGCCAAGCGCGCGCTGGAAGATACATTGGCGTTCGATGCGGCAATCAAGAAGGCGCTGGAACTGGTCGATCTGAAAGACACCTTGATTGTGGTCACCGCCGATCATGATCATGCGATGGGTTTCAACGGCTATCCGAAACGCGGCAATCCGATTCTCGGTAAGGTCACTAATTATCAAGACGGCAAACTGGCGCTGGCAGCCGACGGCAAGCCATACACTACGCTGGTGTTCGGCAACGGCAGCGCGCCGCGCCGGCCTGAGGATGCAGACCTGACCAATGTCGACACCGAAGGCGATGACTACCTGCAGCAGGTCGGCGTGCGCTTTGCCGGCTCGCCGGGATCCGAAACCCATGGCGGCGGCGATGTCATGCTGTTCTCGGCAGGAGCCGGTAGCGACAGCTTCAAAGGCGCATTTGAAAACATCAAGGTGTTCGGTAAAGTAAAAAATGCACTTGGCTTGTGATGTTATCGGGTAAGCCCGCTGCAAAGCATGTTGCCTTGAGAGTTTGCCAGTCAAGGCAGCACTGCAGATTTTCCTAAGTGGTATTTGGCCGCCATCGTACTGATGGCGGCAATTTTTTGGATGGTAAATGATTTACTTTAAAGTTCCAATGAAGGGGTTGACGCCGGCTGCCGCCGCATTGTCGCTGCTGTCGTTCCTGTCGTTCCTGTCTGTCGCGCAGGCGGCCGAAAGCGTCGCTGCACCCGATCAGAATTTTCAGATTCAGCACTATTCAATGTCACTGGCGCGCGACGGCGTCAAACGCGAAACCACATTTACCGAGCGGGTATATCGCCGCCGTGGCGAAGTGTGGACTGAGCGCGTCATCCCGACGGAAGCTGCGGCCGAGCACGGTCACGATCATGCCGGACACAGTCATCCCGATGCCGCCAGTTCGCCGATGTGGGTGCGGCGCCAGGCTGACGGTTCGCTCGATGCGCGCTTGGTGGAGCGTCACCAGCGTCGTACCGTCAAGATCGATCCGCAGTACTACGGCAACATCGGGTTCAACGGCAACTGGGGCAGTATTTTTTATCTGAGCGATCCGCAGAGTTTGAAAAAAATGCGAGCGGTTGGCGCGCTCAGCGACGGTGTACAGAATTATGAAAGCAAGCGTGGCGATATCACTGTGCGCGTCAGTTGGGATGTCAAAGGCCAATATCCACGACGGGTAGAGACCAGCGATACGCATGGACATGTACGGCGCGAGACGCGCGTCAGCCTGATCAACGCGCCCAATCCATTGCCTTGGAAGACACTCACCGGCTATGCGGATGTCGATTATTCGGACTTGCTCGATTGATGCGGATTAACGGTGGCTGACCGTTGGCATGGCAGCGATATGGCAGCGATATGGCAGAGCGATCCCGCGGAAACAAAAAATGCCCGCGCGATGCGGGCGTTTTTTGTTTGGCACTCAGGGCGGCAGGTTGAACTAAGTTCGCTTATGCCCCAAGCATTATTTCAGGTGGTCGAGGGTGTGCTGGATTTTGTGTAAACGGAATTTCGTTTAATTCGGCTTCATCCGTTCTTCAAACTGGATAGTGAA
>NZ_JBIIVN010000194.1:0-4171 GCF_044339385.1 Collimonas sp.
CAGCATTCGACGCTTGGCTATCGTTCACCCTGCCAGTATTTAGATGACTGGCTCACTGAGCAACATCAGGAAAAACAGGCGGCATAAAAGCCACCTGTTGGAAGACGAAAAATCGAGGGGAGCTCAGAGTTAGAGTTAGAGTTAGAGTTAGAGTTAGAGTTAGAGTTAGAGTTAGAGTTAGAGTTAGAGTTAGAGTAGTAATTTCTTACCAAGATTTTTTACCAAGTTTTCTTACCGAGAAACGCCATGACCACCATCACCACTGTCAAGCAAGAAGATCTCATTGAGTCGGTAGCCGCTGCGCTCCAGTACATCAGCTATTACCATCCGGTCGACTACATCCAGCATCTGGCGCGCGCCTACGAGCAGGAACAAAATCCGGTGGCCAAGGACGCGATCGCGCAGATCCTGACCAACTCGCGCATGTGCGCCGAAGGCAAACGGCCGATCTGCCAGGACACCGGCATCGTCAACGTATTCCTGAAGATCGGCATGAGCGTGCGCTTTGAAGGCTTCAAGGGCTCAATCACTGACGCCGTCAATGAAGGCGTGCGCCGCGGTTATCTGAACCCGGACAACATGCTGCGCGCCTCAATCGTGGCCGATCCGCAGTTCGAACGCAAGAACACCAAGGACAACACACCTGCCGTGGTGCACATGGAACTGGTACCGGGCAATACCGTCGACGTGCAGATTGCAGCCAAGGGCGGCGGCTCGGAAAACAAGACCAAGTTCGTCATGCTGAATCCTTCCGATTCGCTGGTCGACTGGGTCATGAAGACGGTACCGACGATGGGTGCGGGCTGGTGCCCGCCGGGCATGCTCGGCATCGGTATCGGCGGCACTGCCGAACGTGCCATGCTGATGGCCAAGCAAGTGTTGATGGAAGATATCGACATATACGACCTGCTCAAGCGCGGCCCGCAAAACAAGGCCGAAGAACTGCGTATTGAATTGTTCGAAAAGGTCAATGCACTGGGCATCGGCGCGCAAGGTCTGGGCGGCCTGACCACGGTGCTCGACGTCAAAATCATGATGCACCCGACCCACGCGGCATCGAAGCCGGTGGCAATGATCCCGAACTGCGCGGCAACCCGCCACGGCCATTTTGTCCTCGACGGTTCCGGCCCGGCCTTCATGGAACCGCCATCGCTGTCCGAATGGCCGGAGGTACATTGGGTGCCGGACACCGAGAAATCGAAACGGGTCGACCTCAACACTCTGACCAAGGAAGAAGTGGCATCGTGGAAGCTAGGCCAGACCCTGCTGTTAAACGGCAAGATGCTGACCGGCCGTGATGCCGCGCACAAGCGCATTCAAGAAATGCTGGCCGCCGGAGAAAAGCTGCCGGTCGATTTCACCAACCGCGTGATCTACTACGTTGGTCCGGTCGATCCGGTGCGCGACGAAGTGGTCGGCCCAGCCGGCCCGACGACCGCAACCCGCATGGACAAATTCACCGGCATGATGCTGGAGCAAACCGGGCTGATCTCGATGATCGGCAAATCGGAACGCGGCCCTGCGGCAATCGAATCCATCAAGAAACACAAGTCGGCTTACCTGATGGCCGTCGGCGGTGCGGCTTACCTGGTATCGAAGGCGATCAAGTCGGCGCAAGTGCTCGGCTTTGCCGATCTTGGCATGGAAGCGATCTACGAGTTCGACGTCAAGGACATGCCGGTGACGGTGGCAGTCGATTCCAACGGCATCTCGGTACACAACACCGGGCCGAAGGAATGGCAGGAAAAGATTGCGCATGTAGCGCTGTCTAAAATTCCAGTGACGACCATCTGATCTGACTCATCGATGACCAGCAACACTGGAAAAATGCCGATGGCGCAAGCTGCGCCCATCGGCATTTTTGATTCCGGCATCGGCGGCTTGTCGGTACTGCGCCATATTCACCAGAATCTGTCGCACGAAAATCTTTTGTATTTTGCCGATTCCGCCTACGCCCCTTACGGCGACAGATCCGAACCGGAAATTTCGGCACGCTCGCTGGCAGTCACGCAGTTTCTGCTGCAACGTGGCATCAAGGCATTGGTTGTGGCATGCAATACGGCTACCGCCGCCGCCATCCAAGCGATACGCGAGGCATATCCGAATTTGCCGGTAATCGGCATCGAACCGGGGCTCAAACCCGCTGCCGCGCAAAGCCATAGCAAGATCGTCGGCGTACTGGCAACCAAAGCCACCCTGCTCAGCGCCCGCCTACTCACCCTAGAGCAACAAATCAGCGCCGCCAGCGGCGTGCGTTTTGCGCTGCAAGCCTGCGTCGGCCTGGTCGACCAAATCGAAAAAGGCGAATTGCGTTCAGCCCAGACCGCGCAACTGCTGCGACGCCATATCGCCCCGCTGATGGGGCAAGGCGCAGATACGCTGGTCTTGGGCTGCACCCACTACCCATTCGTGCGACCGTTAATTGAAGATATCGCCAGCAGTCTCAGCACAAATCCAATCGCCATCATCGATACCGGGGATGCCGCAAGCCGGCAGTTGACAAGAGTCTTGCGCGACAACGCCCTGTTGCAAAGTCCGCAACAACAAGGCAATGTGACTGCCTTCACTACGGGCAGCCAAACCGCGTTGAAAACCGCATTCAATAGCCTGCTCCAGCTACAACCAGCGATCCAGCAAGTGGCAAGCATGGCCCACACGACAGCAATCTCGTGATTAAGCATTTTTTAATTTGCCAGCCGGCAGGTTACGTTATATACTAGCGAGCTGTCTTAGTGCTGAACAAGCATGACAGTATTTGCAGTAGTGAGGCAATGGTGGCTGTAGCTCAGTTGGTAGAGTCCAGGATTGTGATTCCTGTTGTCGCGGGTTCGAGTCCCGTCAGCCACCCCAACGAATTTATTAAAATCAATAACTTAGGAGTTTCACGTAATTTCATATCGTGAATTTTCCAACGGTTATTAGATTTTTCCAACGAAGCCCATCATTGCGATGGGCTTTTTTTATTTGTAGCTCCTATCATGCGCGCGCATTGCGCGAATCTCTCCCCTCTCCCCAAACCACAGATAAATACGGGGTACTCCCTTGGCTCTAGCACAAAAATACTGGGTAAATAAACAGGTGTTAGCGCTGATAACTGAGCTTCCCTCGATTTTTCGTCTTCCAACAGGTGGCTTTTATGCCGCCTGTTGGAAGACGAAAAATCGAGGGAAGCTCACCCTCCATCGTATCGATGCAATTTTTATATTCATGCCTTTCAAAGGTAAATGCCTGAACCGATCTCAATCAGAGATTTGGACATGGGAAATAGCGCAGGCTACCAAGGTTGCGTTCTCCCTGAGGTCAAACCCGGAATCAGTTTTTCATCATCTTCTCCCGCTGTCAGCATAGTTGGTAACATGAAACTAAGCTTCGGGCGCGAAGCGCCTCTGCGCTTGTCTCCCAGGTCATCAGACAGGCGACGCAGTATGTAATTTTTGTTGCGATGTCGGCGATGGGACGAGGCTGGTCCCGGAGTGACCGATAGGTCTTTATCACTTCATTAACACGAAGTACCCCAGGCTCTGCTACAATTTCGCCGCGGTCCATCCAGACTTCGCGTTGTCGTGCCCATGCTTCGGCTCAGGCTTTGGTCAGGAATGTCTTATACAGACCTACCTTTATGATCTTTACGACGTATAAGCGAACGCCTGGAAACGCCGATTTTTACCATGCTTGCTACGTATCACTCGCTCTATTATTTTGTATCGCTGGCCGTCTGCAAAGCGATTTATAGGATGAGTGCTTCGTAGAAGGAATAGTAAAAATTTCAATGGAAATATATCCAGTCTCGCCATAGTTCAATGGATAGAACGAGTGCCTCCTAAGCGCTAGATACAGGTTCGATTCCTGTTGGCGGGACCAGACACCCCTTATTTCATGTGCCTTGCAGGGAATGTTGGCGTAATTTTGGCGTAACCAAAATAATTACAGCAGTCTGCTGGCCAGCTCAGGAAGTGCAGCGCTGAAGTTGCTTTTTTCTACTCGAAGACAAGCCACCGTCGAAAATAAAGTCCCCCTCGGGAAAACCATAACCTTTATAACTTGTTTCTGGAAATGGCTGGAAACCCTTGTTGCTGAGCTTCCCTCGATTTTTCGTCTTCCAACAGGTGGCTTTTATGCCGCCTGTTTTTCCTGATGTTGCTCAGTGAGCCAGTCATCTAAATACTGGCAG
>NZ_JBIIVN010000238.1:0-4166 GCF_044339385.1 Collimonas sp.
CCCACGTCTTCGCCATCGGGCCGTCCTAAGTGACCCGTGAAGGTGGCGGTGCCGCCGCCGCCCGGTACCGCCGTCAAGCTCAGGGTGCCGCTTGGGTCGTAACTGTTGACCTGGGCTTGGGTCGGATTGGTGAAGGTGTAGTCTAAATCCGGATCGTTGTTGCCGTATTCTTTGCTGTGCGCATTGGCGACGATGGCGAGGACGGTCGGATTGATCGTCAGGTTGGCGGGCGTATAGTTGATGACATAATTAGCCGCCGCAACCGAGCCTTGCGTGATGCTGTAATTACCTATCGTTTCGCCGGAGATGCGTCCCAGGTGGCCGGTGAGCGCACTGGCGGCAGTGTCGTTAATCGTCACATTCTGCCTGGCACCGCTGGCGTCGTAACTTTGCACCGTGGTGTTGACGAAACTACCGCCGCTCACGTTATAACTCAGATTGGGATCGTCACTGCCGAACGTCTTGCCCACCGCGACAGCAGTAATGCTAATCGGCGATGCCGTATTGGGCGTGATCGTCAGATTGTTGGCGACATAGTTGATCACATAGTTTGCTGATGCCAGCGAACCTTGGGTGATGTCATAACTGCCGACGTTCTCTCCAGAGTTACGGCCCAGATTGCCCGTCAGGGAATTACCCGCCGTATTGTTAATCGCTACGCTTTGCAAACTACCCGTCGTGTCGTAGCTTTGCACGGTCGTATTAATCAGCCCGGTCGTGACGTACGTCAACGTCGGGTCATTATTGCCGTAGTTCTTGCTGACGGCATCGGCCGTCACCGTAATCGGTGCGCTCGCCGCTTGGTTAATGTTCAGTGCGCCTGGCGTGAAGTTAAACGCATAGTTTGCCGAAACCAGCGAACCTTGCGTCGTAGCATAGCCGCCCACATTCTCACCCACATTGCGGCCAAGGTTGCCGCTGAGCGCGGTATTTTGCGTGTCGTTGAGCGTGGTGCTGATCTGGTTGCCGTTGACATCGTAACTTTGCACCGTTTTATTCGTCACCAGACCGGCTACCGTGTAAGTCAGCAACGGATCGTTGCTGCCGTAGTTCTTGCTGGCGGTATCGCCTGTGACGCTTAAGGCTGCAGCAGCGTTTTTAATAATGCTCAGGCTGCCTGGATTAAACACAATCGCATAGTTGCTCGACGCCAGACTACCTTGCGTGGTCGCGTAGCTGCCGACGTTCTCACCACTGTTGCGTCCCAGATTACCGCTGAAGCTGCCGCTGTTGCTGTCGGTGATTGTGGTGTTGATGATCGCACCGTTCGGACCGTAGCTGCTCACTACACGGTTATTGAGCAAACCGGTTGTGGTATAGGTCAGTGTCGGGTCGTTGCTGGCGTAGTTCTTCGTAAGCGTATCGCCGATAACCGTGACCGGCGCCGACAGGTTGGGCGTGATGCTCAACGTCGATGGATTGAAGTTAATCGTGTAATTGCCGTTATTGGCCAGCAGCGAACCTTGCGTTTGCGCGTAACTGCCGACGTTTTCGCCACTGAGCCGCCCTAAATTACCCGTCAAGGCCGTGGCAACCGTTTCGCCGCTCACTAAACCGGTGGTGGTGTAGGTCAGCGGTTGGGGATCGTTCGTGCCGTAAATCTTGCTGAACGTATCGCCAGTGATGGTCAGCGGCGCCGGGGTGATGGTGTAGCTGGTGGTGGGGACGACCAGCTTGTAGCCTAGCGTATCGAGCAAAGTGTCCAAGGCGACAGTATAGGTCGCTTGATTTTTGGCGACGGTGGCGGTGCTGCCGTTAAGGGATAGGTTGCCGCTGAGCGAATTGACACTGCTGGTGTCGCCGTTGACCCAGCCGCTGACCGGATTGTATTGGGTCCAGTCGGTCGCATCCAGGGCCAGGCCGTCATAGACTTTGCCGGGGAGCGTCATGGTCAAAGTCGGCTGTTCGCGGTATTGCACGTAGGTGCCGGTGTTGTTGACACCGCGCCCGATGTTGTTATAGGCCACGTTGTAGCGATAGTGGCCGGCTCCCGGATAACCAGGATCGCTTGACGACATGCCCGTAGAGTCGGCGATGCTGCCGGTATAGATGATAGCGCGGCTGGTCGCGTCGACTGTGAGCTGGCTGCCGGCGAGCTTGACATTGCCGCCGGTATTGTCGACAGCGGTTTTGGGAGTCGCCGCGGCAAGGATGATGGCGCTTGGACTATTGGTGAGGGTGGAGGTGATGTTTTTGTTGACCAGAATATCGCCGGCCTTGCTGAGCACGGTGACCGCGCCGCTGGCGGTGAGGGGGCCATCGAGGGTGATGGCGTTTTGGCCGGCGGCTAGATCGGTGACATTGTTGCTCACGCTGAGGGCAGCGCCGCTGAGATCTAGCAAGGCGATGGTGCCGCCGCCGGTGATGCCTGCGGCAGCGCCGTTGGTGATGCTGATGTTGCCGCTGCCAGCAGTGATAGTCGAGCCGCTGGTAAAGGCAATGTTGCCGCTGCGGTTGTTGGTGATGGTGATGGCGCCGCCGCCGCTGTCAATGGCGGCATTGTTGGCAGTAATGCCGCTGCTGGCACTCAGATTAATCGCGCCGCCATTGGTACTGATCGGGCCTCTCAGGGTAATGGCGCCGCTGCCGGTATTGGCGGTGTCGGCAGTCAAACTGGTCGTCAGTGCACCGCCGGTCGAGGTGATCGAAACGCCGGGGCTGACAATGACGTCGTTGGCGGCACGCATCGTCAGTACCGAGCCAGCTGCACCGCTGTAGCTGATGTTACTGTCCAATTGCAGCGTGCTCTTGGTCGAATTCATCAAGGTTGATGCACTGCCGAGTGTGATCAGACTGTTATAAGTTTGGCCCTGCTCGGTCGTGATTTGCCCGCCGTTGATGGCGGTGGGGCCGGTGACAGTGAGGCTCGCGAGGGGATTGATGCTGCCGACCTTGCCATTGAAAGTCACCGCCGAGGTGCCCGCATTGACGGTCAGCGGGGAAGCGGCTAAATTTGTCTCCATAATGGAAGCGCCTAGAAAATTCAAAGTGCCATTGTAATCACCCCATTTCCCTGTCGGCAAAGTCGCTGGCGAAAAAAATCCAAGATAAGCATTGGTACTTTTCTCATTGGGTTCAGCACCTAACCAATTTTGATAAACCCCTGGTGGCGGATTCACCCCCGTTGGGGTGGTATTGAATATCTGCCCATTCTCTGGACCGCCCTGCCATCTCCATGGAGTGCCGCTATCGAGGCGTGCACCGCCAAGCCAAATCGTATTGGCACCGGAAATGCTCTGCGGATCAACAAACCCCGTGGCTTTGACTGCGATCACACTCTCCAAGGAACTGGTAATCGTCGCCATATAAGTATCGCCAACGTTGGTCCCACTGCCGCTCTTGGCTGCCGCCAATGCCTGATTCCAATTTAATGGCGTAGCTGAATATTGATACGAATTGCCCGAGTCGATCTTACCGCCAAACGTCACCGACGCTCCCGCACTGGCGGGCGAACCGGTCACGGTATCAATGACTAAACCATTCTGGTTCGCAATCAACACATCACCGTTGAAAGTAACGGCACCACCTGCCGTGGTGAAGTTACTGGCAACCGACCCAGGCGGAATGTACACACCACTGAGAAATTGGAGAGTGCCGCCGTTGGTCGTGATATTCTTATAGGCTAGGATCGCATTGTAGGTTGTAGTTCCACCGCCACTGGCGTCCAGGGAAACGTTCAATTTCCCCGTCCCACTTGCCGTAATAACGTCATTGAGCACCAAATCCAGGCTAGCAATCAAGCTCAATGTCGCATCCGGCCCCGCAGTTTTGTTAATCGGCGCGCCCGGATTCTGCACCAAATGGCCACTGCCACCCGAACCAGCGGTAGTCGAAATCGTCACGCTAGTACCCGCATTGAGCGCGGCATTGATGGTGCCATTCGACACCGTCCCGCTCGCCCCGCCAGGATTGAACACCCCGCCGGTCAAAGGACTGCCGCCGCTAGCCACGATCGTCACATCCGACGGATCCAGCAACCAGCTCCCCGCTTGCCCCCTGCTCGCCGTCGCATCAGCCACGCTATTGGCCACCAGCGTGCCATGGCTGGAGGTTTCGATTTGCCCGCCATTGCCGCCCAGCACGCCGCCCCTGGCCAAGATGGCGCCATCAACCTTGGTGTAATTATCCGACCACAACACCACCTTGCCGCCATTGCCATTTCCCAA
>NZ_JBIIVN010000195.1:0-4158 GCF_044339385.1 Collimonas sp.
GTATCCGACATCCTCGCCGAAAAACATCATCTGACCAGCGACAAGGATCTTGAGGATTTCAGCGAATCTGTTTATATCGCCAATCGCGGTGAAGTACAGCACCGTCTGTGGATCCTCGACACCATTGTCACCGCAGCGCCGCTGCTTGGCCTGCTCGGCACGATCTTGGGTATTATCGATACCTTCAAGGCGTTGGCGGTATCGGGCGTCTCGGATCCGGGCCAGGTATCCCAAGGTATCGGCACCGCGCTGTATGCGACGGCATTGGGGATCGGCATTGCCGTTGTAGGTATGTTCTTCTTCAACATGTTTCAGGAGCGGATTGAACGTATCAACGATCACCCGAAGGTATTGATGTTGCGCGCCTGTGTTGACCGACTCACCGATAGCGGCGCCAAATCGGTTGCAGCAGAAGCCGGAAAATTGCATCTGGCCTGATTGCATTTTATTTGAGAACGGGTTGAAGCCATGCGCGCAATGTCTATTAGCATTAGCAAGTTATGGTGCAGCCTGGCAGCGGCATTGCTGAGCGCTTGCAGCAGCTTGCCAAACGTCGCGGCCCGGGCGCCACAGGAAATCAACCTGGTTGCCATCAATGACCTGCACGGCCACCTCGAAGCCGAGACCAAGAGTTTCGCCAGCGTTGCCGACGGCGTCGGCGCCATCCCGCGCGAGTTCAGGGTCGGCGGCATCGACACCATCGGTGGCGCCCTCCATGCCTGGCGCACTGAAGATCCGCAACTGCTGCTGGTCGGTGCCGGCGATCTGATCGGGGCCAGCCCGGCACTATCCTCCCTCTAGGCCGACGAGCCCACCATCGCCACCCTCGGCCAGCTCGGCCAGCTCGGCCAGCTCGGCCAGCTCGGCCAGCTCGGCCTGCGCCTCAGTTCGGTCGGCAACCATGAATTCGACCAAGGCAGCGCGGAGTTGCTACGCGACCAAAATGGCGGCTGCAACTCTACCCGTCCCGACAGGGCTTGCCAGTTCGAGGCCCACTATCCGGGTGCAAAATTCTCCTACCTTGCCGCCAATGTGATCGACAATGCCAGCGGCCGGCCGATACTGCCGCCCTACCGCATCGAGCAAGTGCGTGGCATCAAGATCGCTTTCGTCGGCAGCGTTGTGCGCGAGACCGGAAAAATGGTTTCCGCCGATGGCATCGCCAGCGTGCATTTTATTGACGAAGCCGATGCCATCAACCGTTGGGTTCCGGAAATCAAGGCGCAAGGCGTCAGCGCTATCGTGGTCCTTATCCATCAGGGCGGCGCAACTGAGGAACCGTTCGATAAGGTAGCCCGCGATGCCTTGCACGGGCCGATCGTCGACATCGTCAAACGCCTCGATCCGGCCATCAAGCTGGTAATCAGCGCCCACACCCACCATAGCTACACCTGCGAAGTCGATGGTCGGATCGTCACGCAAGCCGAATCGTTCGGCCACATGCTGACCCGCATCAGCCTGACCATCGACCCGCGCATTGCCGACCTGCCGGGAAAAATTACCGCGATCCATGCACACAATGTGCTGATGGATACGCAGCGCTTTCCCCCAGATCCATGGCTAACCGCATTCCTGCAACAACTCAAGGCACGCAGCGATGTGGTACTGGCACAGCCGATTGCGCGCATCGCGCTGCCGCATATCGATCACCACATCAACCAGGCCGGCGAATCTCCGCTCGGCGATCTGGCCGCCGATTCGCAACTGGATGCCACACGCAAGCTGGGTGCGCAAATCGCCATGACCAATCAAAAAAGTATTCGCGAAAGTCTGGATAGCAGTGCCACCGACACGCGCTATCCTCAGGTCAATTACGCGCAGGTTGCCGCCACCACGCCATACGGCAATACGTTGATCCTGCTGACGCTCACCGGTCGCCAGATCCAGGCCTTGCTGGAACAGCAAAGCTGGCTCGACCAGGATCGTCCGGACGGCCGCGTTATGCTGCAGATATCGCACGGCCTCAGCTATCGCTGGGACGCCAGCCAGCCGCTCGGGCAACGGGTGCTGCCCGGCAGTATCAAGCTCAACGGCGTGACGCTGGATCCCGACGGTCACTACAGAGTCAGCGTTAACAGCTTCATCGCGCAAGGCGGCGACGGCTTCAGCCTGCTGACCCAAGGCGCCGATCGCGTCGATAGCGGCATCAACGACCTCGATGCACTAAGCCGCTATCTGATTAGCAGCGAACACGATGGCCATCCGGCTGGCGGCGCGCAGGCTGCAAGTCGCATCGTGCGCGTCCATTAATTAACATTAAATTTCCCTGGATTTCCCAATGCGTAAATTAATCTTCTCGCTCGCGATGCTGCTCGGCTATGCCGGCAACGCCCACGCCGAATTCGCTATCCCCGGCTATGAGCTGGTGCACACGGTGCCGGTCGAAACGGCACTGGCCACGCCCGATTTGCGGGAACCGCTGCAAGTCTGGAGCGAGATGTTCGACGGCGCCCGGCACGACATCGTACTCGCTCAGTTTTACGTCGCCAGCCAGGCGGGGGCAGCGTTCGAGCGCGTGATCGAGAGGCTGGCCGCCGCCGGTGCGCGCGGTGTCAGAATTCGCTTTCTGATGGAGGAAAAAGGCAAGTTCGCCTCCGACATGCCGACCATCGAACGTCTGAAGCAAATTCCCAATCTGGAATTTCGCTATCTCGATTACGCCAGGCTAAGCGGCAACGGTATCATTCACGCCAAATACCTGGTGGTCGACGGCAGCACAGCCTACGTAGGTAGCCAGAATTTCGACTGGCGCTCTTTCGTACATATTCACGAAACCGGATTGCGCATCACCGATCCGGTTGTAGCGAAACAGGTGCAACATATTTTTGAGCATGACTGGCAGGCGCAGGAATTGATCGCACAAGGCAAGCCGGTACCGCGCCTCAATCAAACCACGGTGGCAGCCAACGATGAGCAAGCGACATTCCTGGTGGCCAGCCCGAACGCCTTTAATCCGCCAGGCGTGGGCGATTCCGAAACCGAATTGCCAAAACTACTGCCCGCCGCCAAATCCGAGGTGCGCATCCAGTTGCTCGATTACGCGCCGCTGAGCTACGGCCCCAACCATACCCGCCCTTACTATGCAGCGATCGACAATGCGATCCGTAGCGCATTGGCACGCGGTGTGAAGGTCAAGCTGATGGTGTCGAACTGGAATACCGAGAAGCCTGCTATCGATTATTTGAAAAGCCTGGCGCTGCTGCCAGGTATGGAGATCAGAATCGTCACGCCGCCGCAAGCAAGCAGCGGCTTCATTCCGTTTGCCCGGGTCATCCACAGCAAGACCATGGCAATTGACGGTCAGGTGGCCTGGATCGGCACCAGCAACTGGAGTGGCGGTTATCTGGATAATTCACGCAATTTGGAAATCGTCCTGCGCAACGAAAAGATGGCCAGGCGGATTGCCGACCTGCACCGGCAAACCTGGGATTCCGCCTATGCCGAACCGATCGATGTCATGAAGGATTACCCCAAGCCGGTCAAGGGCAAAGAATAATTCCGGGGCTTGATAAACGGCGTTGATTCCGGCAGTCTGTTGGTGAGCTTGGGGTTGAGCTTGGGGTTGAGCTTGGGGTTGAGCTTGTGAGCGGCCTTACCAACCAAGCCAGACCAGCCAACTCTGAGCCGGTCTCAACCACAGAAAAATGTATGCCACTGTGATATGACGTTTTCCGTACGCTCCGACAACACGGCAAGGCTTCGATCTGGTCATGATTGGATTCATTCTTTAATGCAATGAGACGATAAAGAAGTGCCAATTTTCGCAACACCAGAAATGCCATAAAAACAATAATTGTTGCCGCAACTATAGCGGAACTATGTTTTCAACAATAAATTAATATTTTTTAAGAAAAAGAAGGGAACTGTGCGCGGAGCCAAGGACGCCGCCTGCGGCGATTATGAATACGATGTGACAGTGTCGATTGTGACCACGTACAAGGAGTGATTGGCTGTCAGCGTGCGGTCAATGCCTGACAATCTGTATGACGATCACGCACTCTAAGAGGCATTGGCACAGGCGACCATCCTGACGAGGGTGTAATTAGTTTTGTGTAAACGGTCATTTGGCAGCACACTGCCACCATAGAGGAAAAAATGACCTACGTAAAACGCACCAAACGGGCCAAGCCCGATCCTGAGTTGGTCAAGCTGGCGGAC
>NZ_JBIIVN010000196.1:0-4129 GCF_044339385.1 Collimonas sp.
TGCACGGCTAGCTCCTTGAACTCCGCCGTGTACATCTGTTTTGGTATCTTCTTCATTGCTGGTCTTTCCAAAGGATCGTTGATTTTACGTTACCTATGGAAGACTAAATTTCGGGGGAAGCTCAATGCCATTAGTGTCGACAAGGCTGCCTTTCAATCGGAAAGTGGCACGATAACGGTTGCAGACGAAGCAGTTGCCAGCGCCAACATCACGATGAAGCCCAACACCGTCGCCAGCGTCTCGGCGAGCGAGGCGGTCGTGGTGCGGGCGGATCGCCTGGATCGCGCGCGCAATGGTATACAGGTAGAAACGGGCAGCAGCATCTACCGGATCGGCCCCAAGGAGATCGCTGCCATGCCGCAAGGCGAAGACACAGCATTCAATGAAGTGCTGCTGCGGGCGCCGGGTGTGGCACAAGATTCTTTCGGTCAGCTGCATGTGCGCGGCGATCACGCCAACCTGCAATACCGGCTGAACGGAATTATTCTGCCCGAGAGTATTTCCGGTTTCGGCCAGACTCTGGATACTCGCTTCGTCGAAAACGTCAGCGTGCTTACCGGCGCACTGCCGGCGCAGTATGGCTACCGCACTGCCGGGGTGGTGGATATCCATACCAAGACCGGCGAGCAGGTCGACGGCGGCGATATCGGGGTACAGTTCGGTAGCAACAACACACGCCAGATCAGTGGCGACGTCAGCGGCAGCACAGACCGCTTCAGCTACTACATCAACGGCTCGTTCGAAGCCAACAACCTTGGCATCGAAAATCCGGTCGCAACATCGACTGCGTTGCACGACCGGACTCTGCAAAACAAGGGCTTTGGCTATTTCTCCTACATGCTTGATGCGGATACCCGTGTCAGCCTGATTCTGGGAAATTCCGAAAGTCGTTTTCAGATACCGAACAGCCCGGGCCAGAGCCCAGGCTTCCAGCTTGACGGCGTCAACAGTTTGCCATCGGCCGATATCAACGAGCGGCAGACAGAAACCAATCGCTACGGCATCCTTGCCTTGCAAGGCAAGCTGGGCAACGATATTGATTATCAGGTGGCAGCGTTTAGCCGCTATTCGAAAGTGTTGTTCGAGCCGGATCAGGTCGGCGATCTTTTGTATACCGGCGTTGCCTCCAAGGTGTTGCGTACTGGCCTGGCGAACGGCTTGCAGGCTGACGGCAGTTATCGCCTGAACGCCAGTCACACGATAAGGGCAGGTATCAATTACACGCAGGAGCGTCTGAAGAATAGCGACAATTCTCTGACGTTTGTGGCCGATGACAGCGGCGCGCAGTTATCGACGCAACCGATTGCGCTAGCTGACAACAGCCAGAAAACCACCAGCCAGAGCGGCATCTATTTGCAGGACGAATGGAAGTTGAGCGATAAAGTAACCCTCAACTACGGCGCTCGCGCCGACTGGGTGAATGCGTACGTCACTGCCAGCCAGTTCAGTCCGCGTATCGGCGTGGTCTATCAAATGACGCCGCAGACCACTTTCCACGCCGGTTATGCCAAGTACTTTACGCCGCCCGCCAGCGAACTGATCGGCGCCAATACCATCGCCAGCTTCAACGGCACCACCAATGCGCCAGCCAGCAGCCAAAATGATCCGGTTCAGGCCGAGAGTTCGGATTATTTCGACCTTGGCGTCAATCACCAGTTGAGCGAGCACCTGACGCTGGGTCTCGATGGCTATTACAAGAAGGTCAAGAACATGCTGGACGAGGGGCAGTTCGGATCAGCCTTGCTATACACGCCTTTCAACTATGCCCAGGGCAAGGTGTACGGCCTGGAGCTGACGCTGAACTATCGCCATGGCAACTTATCCTCTTACCTGAATCTGGCGCGCTCGACAGCACTTGGTAAGAACATCGTATCGAGTCAGTACAATTTCAGCCAGGCGGAGCTGAACTACATCGCCAGCAATTGGGTGCATCTGGATCACGACCAGAGGATTACAGCATCAACCGGTGTCTCTTATTTGTGGCAGGGCACGACCTGGACCGCCGATGCGCTGTTCGGCAGCGGCTTGCGCAGCGGCTTCGCCAATACGGATCACTTGCCGGCGTACACCGAAGTCAATCTTGGTGCTAGCCACATCTTCCGCGACAGCCCGATTGGCAAGGTGACCACGCGCCTGAGCGTCATCAATCTGTTCGATAAGGTCTATGAGATTCGCGACGGTTCCGGCATCGGTATCGGTGCTCCGCAGTACGGGCAGCGTCGCGGTTTGTATTTGTCGATGACAAAATCGTTTTAAGCGCAGTTTGGTTTTTGAGGGCCATTCACAGGCCCGAGGGCGCGGAGCATCGCTCGCGCCTTTTTTGCCCTGTTTTTGCGTATCTTCACTCCGGTTTTTTCCGGGTTTCTGATCTCCTGCCGCGATATCCGGCACGATTTCAACATACGAAACGGTCTTTTCATAATGTGAAAAGCTCAAATGCGAAGCAGCATTTTCTTATTTCATTCCCAGAAATTTTATTCCGCATCGCGAAAAATTAGTGATAAGTCATTGAATACAAAAGAATTAAAAAACTTATATGTCTTATATAAGACATTGTTGCCCCGCACAGACAGGTCTACTATTTAGTCATCGGATTTGATTTTACTTTTGTCTTTTAACCGGAGAACGACGATGACTACCCGTGAACAGCAAGTAGCAGCATTGGCCAAGGATTGGGCTGAGAATCAACGCTGGAAAGGCGTTACCCGCAATTACTCTGCGCAAGACGTAGTCCGTTTGCGCGGTTCTGTACAGATTGAACACTCGCTGGCAAAGCGTGGCGCCGACAAGTTGTGGTCGCTGCTGCATGAAGAGCCATTCGTCAATGCCCTTGGCGCGCTGACCGGCAATCAGGCCATGCAGCAAGTCAAGGCTGGTTTGAAAGCGATCTACCTGTCGGGCTGGCAAGTCGCCGGTGATTCCAATCTGGCCGGTGAAATGTATCCCGACCAATCGCTGTATCCAGCCAACTCGGTACCGCTGGTGGTCAAGCGCATCAATAACACATTCCAGCGTGCCGATCAGATTCAATGGTCGGAAGGCAAAAACGATATCGATTTTTTCGCACCGATCGTGGCCGATGCGGAAGCTGGTTTCGGCGGTGTGTTGAACGCCTACGAATTGATGAAATCCATGATCGATGCCGGTGCTGCCGGCGTCCACTTCGAAGACCAACTGGCATCGGTCAAGAAGTGCGGTCACATGGGCGGCAAGGTATTGGTGCCAACCCGCGAAGCCGTCGAGAAGCTTAATGCCGCGCGGCTGGCGGCTGACGTTTCCGGCACGTCGACCCTGGTAATCGCCAGAACCGATGCTGAAGCCGCGGATCTGTTGACTTCCGATGTCGACGAAAACGACAAGTCATTCTTGACCGGCGAACGCACTGTTGAAGGCTTTTTCAAGACGCGTCCTGGCATTGAACAGGCGATTTCCCGCGCGCTCGCTTATTCGCCTTATGCCGATCTGGTGTGGTGTGAAACCGGCAAGCCGGATCTGGCGTTCGCCAGGAAGTTCGCGGAAGCTGTGCATGCCAGGTTCCCGGGCAAGATGCTGTCGTATAACTGCTCGCCATCGTTCAACTGGAAAAAAAATCTGGACGACGCCACCATCGCCAGGTTTCAGAAGGAGTTGGGGGTCATGGGTTATAAGTTCCAGTTCATCACGCTGGCCGGTTTCCATGCTCTTAACTACTCGATGTTCAACCTGGCACACGGCTATGCGCGCAACCAGATGTCGGCTTTCGTCGAGCTGCAGGAAGCTGAATTCGCTGCTGCCGATAAGGGCTTCACTGCAGTCAAGCATCAGCGCGAAGTCGGCACAGGTTATTTCGATGCGGTGACTCAGGCAATCCAGCAAGGGCAGTCTTCAACTACCGCGCTGCACGGATCGACAGAGGACGAGCAATTCTTCGAAGCCAAGGTTGCTTGATTATTGATATAAAAAAATAAAATAATTTTTTCACGCTGCGTTTAAAAAAGTTCTCTGGCAGGCGTCAGATAATATCTCAACAACCGCTCCGAAAGCGGCATCCCGTGTTACGGCTGACCGAAAATTGACCCAGCAAAGGGCATAGTGCTGATTCAAAATTGACCCAGGTGTTCTACTTGCCCTGTCTAATTTTTAGGCAGGA
>NZ_JBIIVN010000197.1:0-4112 GCF_044339385.1 Collimonas sp.
TGAGCCTGCGCAAAGTCATCAAAACCCGCAGTTCATTCCCCACCGATGACGCCGTCAGCAAGCTGTTTTATCTGGCGCTCAACAACATCAGCAAGAAGTGGACGATGCCATTGCGGGACTGGAAGGGGGCACTTAACCGCTTCACTATCCAGTTTGAAGAACGGATGAAGCCGAATTAAACGAAATTCCGTTTACACAAAATCCAGCACACCCTCTGGAGGCAGGAAGTGCTTCTTAAACTATGCAGATATTTGCCTGGACAGATGGGTCCACTTTAAGGCTGGCATCGCGGCTGATATTGACAGGTGGTTTGGCGTTTTTCCACGCCTGAAGGAGCGCGCTGCTCAAATGGCCGGCACCTTGTCCGGCGGAGAGCAGCAGATGCTGGCGATGGCGAGGGCCCTGATGAGCCATCCGAAGCTGTTGCTGCTGGACGAGCCGTCGATGGGTTTGTCACCGATCATGGTTGAAAAGATATTTGAAGTGATCCGTAGCGTATCGGCACAAGGCATCACGATCCTGCTGGTCGAGCAGAACGCCAAGCTGGCGCTGGAAGCTGCTCATCGGGCCTATGTGATGGACTCCGGCCTGCTGACGATGAGCGGTAATGCCAAAGACATGCTGAACGATCCGAAGGTGAAGGCTGCTTATCTAGGCGAGTAGCAAGTGTCTGTTTGGTCTTGACGTTGCAATGTAACAGGAGCCAGGAGTCTTTGGCTCCTGTTTTTTGCATCAGTTACATCAAGGTGTGTTTTTTCGACGGTCCGTTGCTTGGCTGTTGCTATTGGCAACGTAGTACCGGCTCTCGTCGGGCACCTTGGGCGAGATCGATGGTGTGGCGGTTGGACGATAAAAAAAGAGCCCTCAGGCTCTTTTTTTATCGTCATTCAATTCAGGTCATTGGTTGCGAGTTGAATTGATTGTTGCTTGACTGCAGGATCTGATGGTCGATTGCGTCCGGCACGCTAAGCGCCGCTTCAGGCGGGGTTGTGCTGCTATCGACCGGGGCTACTGCCTGAATCGGACGCGTCTTTGGTGCGGCGATCGGTGTGGAGGAGCCGGACGAAGGCACGTTTTTACCGGTAGCCACGTCTTGCAAGCGGCGATATTCAGCCAGTACCTTATAGCCGTAACCGCCGTCGTTGGGGAAAGCAGCTGCACCAACGTAGCGTTTCAGGCCAGCTTCAATCGAGCCCCCCTGCGCCACGTACTCCCTGAGGATCATTGAGCCAACCTTGATATTAGCGGTTGGATTCAGCGCTGCCTTGATACCGCCCCAGCTTTCAAACTTGTCTTCATGTACTTTCGACATGACTTGCATCAGGCCTTGCGCGCCGACCGGGCTCTCAGCAAATGGATTCAGTCCGGATTCGATTGCCATGACCGCAAGGATTAACAGCGGGTCCAGTTTGGTTTCACGTGCAGCTTTATAGGCGGTCGTCACAAACATATTGGTGGCGTCGTCCGCCACGCGATATCGCTTTGACAGCCAATTGGTTACCCATTGCTGCTGGCGCGAGCTATCTACGGTGCTGTTCGATTTGCTGAACATGCTATCCATATGGACCAGATGATTGGTGCTGGCGTTCACTGGAGCAGGTACAGTCAGATTTGTTGCAATCTTGACGTCGGTACTTGGCTGATCTGCACCTTGTGCCGTTGCCTGCTCCGCCGTTTTTTGTTGTGACTGATCTGTAAACAAAGGCAAACTTTGAATCGTGTAGACCAGTTCCGGTTTGATCATGAAGACGCTTGCTGCGATAACGGCCAGCAAACCACTGAACAACACTGTGAAGCGCGTGGTGGCGATGACCCCGCCTATTGTGTCGCGGGGGTAAGTTGCGCCATTGGCGACGGCACTGCTGAATTTTTTCTTACGGTCGAGCACAGCCAAGCTAGATGGCACTCTGGTAGATCTTGCTAACAATTGAACCTCCTGAATCGTCGCGGCGCATGCAGGCTCCATGAGAGGCGGGAGCGAAATACGAAATATGCTGCGTGCACCGTAATCAATATCGTCCGGCATCGCATGCTTGCCGCAAGCGCTATGCCAAACGTCGTTGCTGTTTGCGCTTATATGGCTGCTACCGGCTGCTGTGTATAGCGCCGTGCCAGAGGCAAACAACTTGCTCGGGGGAGAAGGCTGACGCCTTTTGAGAACACTCCTTAAAATGTCATGTGGGACCCCGATCCCGTGAATATTGAGAGTCGACTAAAAATGCGCTTTGTGGGCGAGCCGATTTCATCAAGTTGGGCGCATTGTAGGGGGGCTGTTTATATCAAGTCAATACTATTGAAATTGAAATTAATAACTTTTGTGTATAATGATTTTGCTATATCCGGGCTGTAACCCAATAAAATCAAGCACTTCGCACAGAAGCTTCAAATTTTGACTTCACATCTGGAAACAATGTAAAACTTATGAAATATTCGGATTTACGTGATTTTGTTGTTAAATTGGAACGAATTGGGGAGTTAAAGCGCATTTCGACCCCGATTTCACCTTATTTGGAGATGACCGAGGTCTGCGATCGCACGTTGCGGGCGGCCGGGCCTGCACTCCTTTTTGAAAATCCCGTTGGTCATTCAATACCTGTATTAGGAAATTTATTTGGGACGCCACGCCGCGTCGCGCTTGGCATGGGCACCGATGACGTCAGTGAATTGCGTCGCATTGGCCATGTGTTGGCGATGCTGAAAGAGCCGGAGCCACCTAAGGGATTTAAGGATATTCTTGGTCTCGGCACGCTAGTGAAATCGCTGTGGGACATGGCGCCCAAGGAGCGTAGTTCAGCGCCATGCCAGGACATCGTGTGGGAAGGTAATGATGTTGATCTGGCCAAGCTGCCGATCCAGCATTGCTGGCCGGGGGATGTCGCGCCACTCATTACCTGGGGCCTGGTGATTACCAAGGGGCCGCACAAGAAGCGCCAGAATCTCGGGATTTATCGGCAGCAGGTACTAGCTCGCAACAAGGTGATCATGCGTTGGCTGGCGCATCGCGGTGGCGCGCTGGATTTCCGCGAACACGCCCTGGCGACCGGCGGCAAGCCTTATCCGGTCGCGGTAGCGCTGGGAGCCGATCCCGCTACTATATTAGGTGCGGTGACACCGGTACCGGACAGTTTGTCGGAGTACCAGTTCGCCGGTTTGCTGCGTGGTAGCCGCACCGAGCTGGTCAAGGCCATCGGTAGTGAGCTGCGGGTCCCGGCTTCGGCTGAGATTGTGCTGGAAGGGCACATCAATCCCGATCCGTCGCATCCATCCGGCTATGAAATGGCGCTGGAAGGGCCATACGGCGATCACACCGGCTACTACAATGAGCAGGACTGGTTCCCGGTATTCACAATCGACCGCATCACGATGCGCGAGTCCCCCATCTATCATTCGACCTACACAGGCAAGCCGCCTGATGAACCTGCGGTGCTCGGTGTGGCATTGAATGAGGTGTTCATCCCATTACTGCAGAAGCAGTTTTCCGAAATTACCGATTTTTACCTGCCACCGGAAGGTTGCAGCTATCGCATGGCGGTGGTTCAGATGAAGAAGGCTTACGCCGGACATGCCAAGCGGGTGATGTTTGGCGTCTGGAGTTTCTTGCGCCAGTTCATGTACACCAAGTTCATTGTTGTGGTCGACGAGGATGTCAACATCCGCGACTGGAATGAAGTGATCTGGGCCATCACCACGCGCGTCGATCCGATTCGCGATACCACCTTGGTCGACAACACGCCGATCGATTATCTCGACTTCGCCTCGCCGGTCAGTGGCTTGGGCAGCAAGATGGGCATCGATGCAACCAACAAGTGGCCGGGTGAAACCAGCCGCGAGTGGGGGCGTACCATCAGTATGTCTGACGACGTCAAGTTACGGGTCGATCAAATCTGGCAAGAGTTGGGGTTATAGGTGGCACAGAGGTTAAAAAAACGACTGGGCCTGCTCCCGGCGCATCGCCGGGCTGGAATATGTGGGAAATGGCGGCGTAGTTAAGAGACGGTTTCATAAAGGCTGCGATGCCTGCTGAAGTTTGCTCCAGCAGATCAGACTGCAGCCAAGTTTAAGGAATGCTTGATGAATATCAGCGCGACGTTCGAAACGAATGCGAAGACGAC
>NZ_JBIIVN010000033.1:0-18995 GCF_044339385.1 Collimonas sp.
AGACACCTCGACAATATTTGCAAGAAATTGAATAGAAATATTCCATGTTCTTGCAAATTCCGCAACCGCTTTTGAGGCATCAGGCCCCGCCAACATTGGGGGGATGGGGTTGTTCAGGGGCGACTAATTAAGCGCCGAGTTTGATCCTGGTTGAGCGTTAAAAAACGGTTGGCAGAAATTTTCCGCCAGCCGTTTTTATTTGCCTGCGGGTTTGCCATCAAGTTATTTGGATTTTCGGCGAGAACTGGTCGTCAGTTGCCGGCGAAAAAAATAGCGCGCTCCTGTCAGGTATATCCCATGCGCATACAGCGCGCCAAACTTCGGGTTCATGCCCCACAAAATGTCAACAGAAAAAATGTGCGGCTTGTGCGGTGGATGGCCCTTGCTATTGCGCTGCTTGTTATAGGCAATCGCCATATTGGCGAGCAGCCGACCACACTTTATAGTGAAAATGCCATGATGAAGCTGCTCAAGCGGGGTAGGTCAGCATCAGCATCAGCATGAATGGGCGTGGGCGAACGTTCGACAATATCTTCACCCAGCGGCTTTGGTGCAACGCCGGCAGAAATTCTCAACGGTGCCTTTGCAATGCTCTACACAGGCGTGCGGTGCCGCGCTGCGCAGCGTTTTGAAAATGAATTGTTCGGCGCTGACGAATGCAAATGTGCGTAAAAGATGCGTCATATGGAGATAAAAATGCGAATCCCAATCCGCTCTTCTCATTCTGTAGAAAATCTTAATCTTAGGAGAGTAATCACCGGCATAGACGATAGGACTCCCGTTGAAAAACTTGCCAAAACTGACCCACTCAAAGTCCTTCATGCCAAGCCGGTTGCCCAGATATACAATAAACATACTAACGTCGCTGGAATCGCATGGCGCGTGGGCGCTGGTAATCACCTTATCACCAATGCACATGTATTATCGTCCGGCAATCCGCGTGATTACACAATCGAATTTAATGATGACAGGGGCAGAGTTGCCGTCGAAGGAGATAAATTACTGGCCTACTCTCCAAGGCAGCAAGTTCAGGTTTACGATCCAGTGAAGCGTGTTATGTCTTGGAAATATACTGGTGCCGGCCTGGATTATGCATTGTTTTCTATCAAGCCTGAACAGTTCAAAAGTGTGGAAAGATTTGGTTATCTCGGCCTGGATGTTCGACAACCTCATATAGGACAAGAGATTTACTTACCTCAATACAACTATGAAAATGATAAAAAGGTAATTTCTATTTATGATGATGCACGCGGTAACCCGCAGGAGCCTTGCAAAATTCGCAATTTCGATCGTTACAATCCGGTGGGTTCGGTACAGTACACATGCGACTCCTTACCAGGATCTTCTGGCTCGCCAGTAATTGACTCCAACACCAACAAAGTCGTAGCACTAAATAATGGCAGGAATGATGAGCAAAAATTAATGTCGCATCAAAGCTGCACGACCTATGGTCGGAAATAAAACAGTTCTTCAATAATCAACTGCCAACCAGCTCTTTTGAAAAACAGATTGCTCCGTTACCGCCGCAAAAATACTTCAATGGCATATTGTATGGGCTCAAAAAAATTCCTGACGTAGGTGAAAAATGGATCGAAGTATGGCAAGGCAACAAAAAATATTTAAAGGGTGATGTAATTCTGCATAAAAAAATATATTCCATTATGCAGAAGACAGGGCTAATAAAAAAACGTATGGATCCCACGTTTTGACCCAAATAATATTTATCAACCCGGTGCTGTGGTTTTACATAAAGGAGAGTTTTATCGGTTGGATATTGTCGATAAGACGACATCATGGCGCCTCCTTCAAAAAAATAAGGTGGATGTCGTCGACGCCTCACCTGCTGCCGGTCCGCGTGAATTGCTGGTAGCCGCGTGCCCGCAACGCGCAAGCCGGGCAGGTGCCGCAGCCATAACCCCAGTCATGCAGCGCGCCGCGCTGGCCCAGATAGCAGGTATGGGTATCGGCGCGGATCAGGTCGACCAATGTTTCGCCGCCGAGGTCTTGCGCCAGCTTCCAGGTTTCCGATTTGTCGATCCACATCAACGGCGTTTCCAGCTTGAGTTGGGTTGCCATGCCGAGATTCAGTGCGACCTGCAACGCCTTCATGGTGTCGTCGCGACAATCGGGATAGCCGGAGAAATCTGTTTCGCACATGCCGCCTACCAGCACATTCAAGCCGCGCCGGTAGGCTACGGTAGCGGCGACTGTCATGAACAGCAGGTTGCGGCCGGGCACGAAGGTGTTCGGCAAGCCGTTTTCCTGCATGACGATCTCGACATCCTCGGTCATCGCTGTCGATGAAATCTTCGAAATCAGGGACAGGTCGATCATGTGATCTGCGCCCAGCTTGTCGGCCCACCGTGGGAACTGCTGACGGATTTTTTGCAACAGGATCGGACGCACGGTCAGCTCAATGGCGTGTCGCTGACCATAATCGAAGCCGATCGTCTCGACCCGCTCGTAGCGCGACAAAGCCCAGGCCAGGCAGGTGGTTGAATCCTGGCCGCCGCTGAACAGGACGATGGCGCCGTTTGGTGTAGTCATAGAATTTACTGTGTCAATGTGGAAGAGGTAATTTTATGCCGCGCCAGAGGCGGCCGCAGCAGAATCCGCTATTTGCCCGCTTTGCCGCTAATTTTTTGCAAGTTTTGTTCGACATAGTCTTTATTCGGATCAGTAAAGCGCAGCCTTACCGGATACCATTCCAGCGATGGTGCCAGCCAGAGATCCAACTGTTGGTCCTTGGCGTCCGGCGGCGGTGCCTTGAAGATATGCACGGTCTCTAGCTCGCCCATCGGCGTGCTGATTTTTTCATTCTTGATAACCTTGAACGTCCAGGCTTCGGCGTCGTGCATGCCAGCGACAAAGAAGATCCAGTCGGAGCCCGGCTTGAATTGCTTCGGCGCGGCGCGTGCAACCGAGATCAGTTGCCAGATGATGCTGGTGCGGTCTTGCTCGCCGCCCTTCAGCGGGTAGCTTGCGTCGGATTCGGAAAACCTGATGGTGCCGTTATCGCGATGAAAGGTCGTGGTGGTGGCCTCCTTGCGAAAACGCTTGTTGACGAATTGGGTTGGCGCCAGGCCGTAATCGTCTATTGCTCCTGCGCTGGATGCTTCGAGTATTTTACCGACAATCATGGCGCGGGTTTCTGACTTGACGCTAAAATTCTTGTCGCCGACTTGCCATTGAACCAAGCCTGCGCCGCTGATCGTCAAACCGCTTTGCTTAGCCTGAATGGCGTAGCTGAGGTCGGCCGATGGAGGTAAGTCAATTTTGTACTTGTTGGTCGGATGATCGGTGTCGGCGGCGGAGGCCGTCAGCATGGCGCCGCTGAGTGTCGCGGCGAGGGACAGGCGGAATAAGATTGATTTCATGGTTTTCCAAAAAAGATGCGGTTTTTCAAGCGCCGAACTTGTTTGTCCTCAGACGGCTTGAAAGAAAATTTAGTTCGCTGCCGCCGCATCGAGTCGCTTCAATTTGGACAGTGACATATCGGTATAGTCGCCGTCGCTTTCGGTAAAGCGTAACTTGACCGGATACCATTCCTGCTGCGGCGCCAGCCAGATATCAAGGCGCTGTTCGTGAGAGCCCGCCTGCGGGATGCGAATCACATGCCATACATCGGTGTTGTTGCCGCTCACGTTGATTTGTTCTTCGCCTACCACCTGCATACGCCATGTTTCGGCATCTTTCGGTCCCGCTACGAACATGTCGATCACGGTGCCCGGCGCGAACTGGCTACTGTCGCCACGGCCGATACTCGCCAGTTGCCATACTACGCTGGAGCGATCCTGCTCACCGCCGCTGCGCGGATAGTTGTTGCTGGAGTCTGAAAAAACGATCTGGTTGAGCTCGCGATGGAAGGTCGTGATGGTCGGTTGTTTGCGGAAACGTTTTTGCGTAAAGGTAACTGGCGCAACGCCGAAGCCATTGATTTCTCCTTCGCTTTTTACATCGAGCACGGTAAAAAACAGTACGCCCGCCTCGAGATTCATGCTGTAGCTACCGCCGTCGGTTTGCCACGTGATCTTGCCGCTGCCGTAGTAATTCTGTCCCTTGTTCAACGCTTCCACATCGTACTTCAACTCCGCCGATGGCGGCGGATTGGTATGGTATTGCTTGCCGGCCGTGGGTTGGGTGTCGAGCGTCGCGACAGCCGGTGCTGCGGCAGGCTCGATAACGGGTGATATGGCGTCGGCGGCGGGCGCAGCGCCTGCAAAGGCCAACGCTGCAGCCATGGTGGCGTCGTCCACCCTGGGTATAACGGTTTCCCTGATCGGCGTATCTCGGATTGCCTCTGGCATTGCTTCTGGCACCTCTTTCACCGGCGCCGGCGCTGACGCAACGGTTGGTTTCCTGTGTGCCGGAGGGCTGATTTTTTGCTTGGGTTTGGCGGTTTGCGGCAACAGCACCGGCTTTTCGACCGGCGGCAGTGGCAGCAGATCGGCCAGTATCACCTGATCTGGTCGATTGACCGGCGTTGAAACGCCGAACTGGCGGCTGCCCCAACTAATCAGCAACACGTGCAACAGGACTGTCAGCGCCGGTACCCACAACCAGCGGCGACGGCTGGTAAGGCGGTAGTCTGCGGTAGACGGAGTGACGGAGGAAGACGGCATGCCGATAGTGTAAACGTATCTGTCGTGATTGACCCGACAATATTCTGGCAAATGCGGTAAACCACGTAAAATATTGTATTCCCATCAAAGACTAATAATCGTCGATGTTTCATCTCCCACGTCATGCTGTTACTGCCGCCGTGCTATGCGGGTTGACGCTGTGCGCTGCTATGCCTTGTGCAGCCGCCGCTGCGTCTGCCACTGCTATCGCATCTGCCAAACCTGAAGTGGCTAATCCGGCACCCATCCGGCTTGGCATGATTGAGGGCATGTCCGGGCCGTTTGCCAACGCCGGCGAGGCGGTGGAGCGTAATATCCGCTTTGCGGTGGAGCGTAATATCCGCTTTGCGGTGGAGCGGGTCAACGCGCGCGGCGGGGTGCGCTTGCCGGATGGTCGTCATCCGCTGGCGCTGTCGGTGTTCGACAGCAAGCAGGGTGTCGAGGATGCATTGTTGCAATTACGGCAATTGACCGACCAAAAAATCCCGTTTGTGCTTGAGGGTAATAGTTCGGCGGTGGCTGGTGCGCTAGTCGAGGCAATCAATAAGCACAACGCCCGGACACCCGACAATCGCGTGTTGTTTCTGAACTACTCGGCGGTCGATCCGGCATTGACCAATGAAAAATGCAGTTTCTGGCATTTTCGTTTCGATGCCAATGCTGACATGCGCATGCGCGCATTGGTTGAAGTCATCAAAGACGACCGTCAGGCGAAAAGCGTCTACCTGATCGGTCAGGATTACAGTTTCGGCCAACAGGTGGCCAAGGCCGCACGCCGTCAGCTGGAGGTGGCGCGGCCGGGCATCAAGATCGTCGGCGATGAGTTGCATCCGATCGGCAAGATCAAGGATTTTGCGCCCTACATCGCCAAAATCCGCGCCAGCGGGGCCGATACGGTCATTACCGGCAACTGGGGCAACGATCTGACCTTACTGGTCAAGGCCGCCCGGGAAGCCGGCCTGCACCTCAAGTTCTACGCCTTCTATGGCAACAGCCTGGGGGCACCGGCCGCCATTGGCGGCCGGTGTCGGCACGGTGCGCGCGGTTGCTGAATGGCATTCGAATGCGCATCTGCATGTTGCAGATGGTGCTCATAACAGCGCCAGCGATGCGTTTTATCGCAGTTTCCGCCAGCGTTATCCGCAACCAAAAGATGACTATCTGTTTTTGCGGATGGATGTCATGATCGACATGTTGGTGGCAGCCATCGAGAAAGCCCAAAGCACCGATGCGGTGGCACGGGCGTTGGAAGGCGCGCATTACAGAAGTGCTTTCCACCAAGCCACCATGCGTGCCGACGATCACCAACTGATCCAGCCGTTGTGCGTCGCCGTGATGCAAAAGCTTGCCGATGGCGGTATCCGGTTTGATAATGAGGGTAGCGGCTACGGCTTCAGGACCGAGCGTTATCTGGCGCCGGCGGCAACGGCAATCCCAAGTATTTGTAAGATGCAGCGGCCTTGACCGGTGTTGCAGATGGTGGTGATGCGAGCTCTTTCTGAAGGAGATTGTAATGAGTCATTCAACTATTCCAGGAGTCGATGCGATGCAGGACAGTCTCGAATTTATCAAGAAGATGTGGGGCGGCATGGGCGTGCCCGGTATGGTCGTGCCGACGTTGTCGGTCGATGAAATCAACAAGAAAATCACCGATCTGAAAGCAGTCGAGTCATGGCTGAACTTGAATCTGAATATGTTGCGTACCACGATCCAGGCGCTGGAGGTGCAAAGCGCAACCTTGAGCGCCCTGCAGGCGATGGCGGCAGTCAGCCAATCGAGTGCCGATAGCCGGGACGGCGTTGCGGATGAGGCGGCGGCAAGCGCCTGGGCCATGCCGCCCGGATTCCCGTTTTCGTTTATGACTGCTGGACAAAGTGCCGATGCCGAACCAGTGGCTCCGCAAGCGCCGCAGTGCGAGCCGACGACCGCTTCGCCTAACGCTGAGAATGCCTCGGCGAGAGCCGAAGCGGCGGCCGCGGGCAATGCAAATGCCTGGTGGGATTTGTTGCAAAACCAGTTCAAACAAGCCGTCAGCAGCGTGGTGGCGACGGAGAAGGCGGCCGAGCAAAAAAACGCAAAACCGGCGACAAAGCCCGCAGCAAAAACTCGCCGCAAGGCTGCCGACAAGCCGGTTACTAAGGCCGCTTCGAAACCCGTTGTCAAGAAAGCTAGTGGTAACGCGGCGTCACGCGCACGCAAGACTACAGCAGCTGTCAAGTGATGGCGATGCTGCCAACGCCGCGTTCAGTGCTGTTTTTAGTTGCGCGCGGCGCGTTTCAGCACCCGCATCAGGCCGCCCAGCAGCGGCAGTTTTTCATACAGCTCCTCTGCTGCATCCCAATAGTCGCGGTGATAGCTTACCAGGCCGGCATCGTTGAATTGCAAGTGCGTAGCGCCGCGTATGGCTTGCTCGGCGTTTGAAAAGCGTTTCATCCGGAACGTGAAATTCCAGGTCAGAAAAGCGTTCTGGCTTTCTACCGTTTGGCTGGTGACAACGAAGCGTGGAAAATCTACCTGTACGAACATATGGGCAAAGATACGATTGATTTCGGCCAGTCCGCGGACTTCATTGAACGGGTCCTTGAACCAGGCGTTGTCGGCGTAAATCATCGGTATGTCGGATAAATTATCCTGCGACAGATTTTCAAAAAAATCCACGACCCGTGATACGTTCTGATGTGGTGTGCTGCTCATAATCCGGTTACCTTGTGGATCAATGCAAAATAGGCGCGATACGGCAGCAGGCGAGCCAGTCGCAACCAGGTGGTGAAGCGTTTCGGGAAGTGCAGGTGGAAATCGCCCCGTTCCAGACCTTTCACCAGTTCCGATGCCGCGTCAGCGGCCGGCATCAGCGCCGGCATCTTGAAATCGTTACCGGCTGTCAGCGGCGTATCGATAAAGCCGGGGTTCACCAGGTACACACCGATGCCGCGCGGTCTCAGATCTAAGAACAGGCATTCCGCCAGATTGATCAGCGCGGCCTTCGATGGTCCATACACCAGCGCTTTCGGCAAGCCGCTATATCCTGCCACCGAAGCGACGATGCCGATCGCCCCTGTGCCTTGTTTCAGCAGAACAGGCAGGGTCGCATCCAGGCAGTTGAATACGCCATGCAGATTGGTGGCGAGCAGGTGATTGGCAATGTTCAGATCGAAATTATCGGCGCGCATTTCGTTGTAGGCACCGGCCACAATCAGTATCAGATCGATTCCGTGCCACTGTTGAATGATCACATCGCGCGCCGCCGTGATGCTGCTTGGGATGGTGATATCCAGCGTCAATTTCAGTGCATCGGAATAATCTTGGGCGAGCTTTTCCAGTGCGTCCGTCTTGCGTGCGGATAAAGCGACCCGAGCCCCCTTACGCAACAGCAGCAGCGCAGTCTCGGCACCGATTCCGCTCGATGCGCCAATAATCCAGACGCGCAGGTTACGCCACTCCTTGATGGGCGGGTTCAGAGGTTTCATCGTTACTTTTCCTGACCGCGTTTGCTGAACGATAACGTGATATCGCCCAGTTTGATGCCATATTTGCTCATCACGGCGTGATTGAGCATGATCTTGTTATTCATCAGAATCATCCAGTCGTCGAGTGTAACGTTGATGATCTTGCCATCGACCGGCAACGCCAGGACATAAGCCCAGTGCAGGGTATTGCCACCCGTGTGGCCGATGGCGGTGCCGACAATATCGGCGGCACTGCCGCTGAAAGTATTGGGGCCGGTTTTCTTGATGGTCCAGATGCGTTGCTGGGTGGTGCCGTCGGCGTAGGTGAAATGTTCATCCAAGGTCCCGGTATCGCCTTCCCACTTGCAATCGATCACCACGGTGAGGCGTTTGACCACCTTGCCCGAGCGGTCTTGAAACATGCCCCAGGCATCGAGCGTGCCGTTGAAATATTCCCGCATGTTCAAGACCGGTTTTTGATCTGCGTAATAGGACGGCTCGACTGTCGTGCTGCAGGCTGTCAGCAACATGGTCAGTGCGAGTAAAGTGCTTTTTAGCCATTTCATGATTGTCGCTCCAGAGGTCGATGTGATTTTCGATTTGATTCAGATGTCAGCCACAGGCGCTCGCCACAACATCAACGCGGCAAGTAATTTGAGGGCGCATGGCAGCAGTGCGTAAGCGCATGACAGGGCTTCCACGCCAGCGTGGTTTGCACTGCCCGGGAGGTATCCCAGAAACTGTAGCATAGGCAGGGCAATTCCCGCTGCCAGCGCCAGGTTCATTTTTGTGCCCCAGTTCCAGATGCCAAAATAGGCGCCTTCCTTTTGACCGCTGTGCCCTGCCTTTCCAATGACGGCTGCCAGCAGTGCCGGCGGCAAAGCCAGGTCGGCGCCCAAGGCGATCCCTGACAGCGCGCAAATAGTCGCAAAAGGCAGCAGATCGCCGGCAGACAAGCCGTAAGCCCGGATAAAGACGCAGATTGTCAGCAGCATTGCGATGCGCCATGCGCGCGCTTCGCCATACCGTCTGGCCAGCAAATACCAGCCTGGCATCGACGCCGCGCCGGCGACGAAGTACAGCACCAGCAGCGGACCGCCGTAGGCAGCAAGCTGCAATCGGTCATCGACAAAAAACAGGAACAGCGTCGCTGGAATTGCCGAGGCAATGCCATTGAGCATAAAGATCGCAAACAGCCAGCGAAAGCGGTTATTGCGGAATGGCTCGAATGCAGCAACGGCGGCAGAGTTGGGTTTGACTGCGCTTACCAGAAGCGGGCGCGGCGCACTGCGCAGAACCAGTGCGGTGGAAAAAAGAATGAAGGTAAAGATCAGAGGCAGCCATTGCAAGCCCAGCGTACCCGGCAAAATAGCAGCAAGGATAACGCCTAACAGACCGCAGGCTTCACGTGTTGCCGTCAGGCGGCTGCGCTGGGTCTGGCTTTGGGTTAATGCCGCTCCCCAGCTTTGATGGGCGATGGTCGCCATGCTGAAGCCAAGGTATACCACCAGTAATGTACCAAGCAGCCATGCAAGCGGAAAATTTGCCGCGATTGTCGGCGGCAACAGCAGACCGCTCAGGCCCAGCACTAAAAACGGTAGCGAAATATTCACGGCCTTGCCGTAACGATCCGCGCTGGCGGAGCGGTCTAGCCAGCTGCCCAGGGCCGGATCGAGGAACGCATCAAACAGGCGAGCGGCAAGCAATATGCCGCCGATCGCCGATAGCGACAGGCTGAAATGCTGGACATAGAAATGCGGCACGTAGACGTATACCGGCAGCGCCACCAGCGCCAGCGGCATGCCGAACAGGCCATATGCCAGCAGTGTCTGGAAGCGATATGTCTCCATCAACGCTGCTCGGCGTTGGCGAGCAATTTCTTGCGTAATGCCGGGGCGCTGGTTTTCGGGCTGAGCCAGATGGAAAAAAAAGCGTGGGCAAACTGCAAGTCGGCAATCTCGCCGAGCGCCTTGCCGTCATAGAAAAAGCGCGCGCCGTAATTGGGGATAAATACCCCGGTGATGTGGGTGCCTTTGACGACATTCTTGAACACCCCTTTCATCTGTAACAGCCAGCGATCGTAAGAGGCGTCGCTGAAGCCGCCGATTTTTTTTATCTCCTCAATGCTGGCTTCGGCAATTTTTTCGCCATTGAGGGAACGCGCATATTCCAGATCGAGCGCAAAGGGCGCTGTGTCAGGGTTGCTGGCCTGATAGTCTTGAGATCCGACCCAGAATTGCGCATCGTAAATCAACAAGCCGAACCAGCGGAAGCTTCCCTGGCCGGCAAGGCGCGCCTCCGGTATCGCTTGTTCGATGTGCGGCGGAGCAATGCTGCGCGCATCGAGCGCATCGCTGGTGTTTGCGCTGGCAGTTCCCATGCCCGGCATGGTCAGCAGCAATCCGAAAAACAATCCGAAACACAATCTGATCGGCATGAGTGCCTCATTGGATTAAATTTTTTGTAAAGTGAACTGCGCGACATTGATGCTGCCTGCGCGGAACCCCGCTTCGCAATAAGCCAGATAAAAATCCCAGGTGCGCAGGAATCGATCGTCGAATCCTTGCGTCAGCAGGCGCGGCAACTGCTGTTTGAAGGCTTGCCGCCACTCGGCCAGGGTGCGCGCATAGTCTATGCCGAACAGCAGCGTGTCGACGACCTTCAATCCATGCTGTTCGGCGTTGCGGCAAAACACCGACGGCGAAGGCAGCATGCCTCCCGGGAAAATATATTGTTGGATGAAGTCGGTGCTTTTGCGATAACGCTCGAACAATTCGTCGGCGATCACGATGCTTTGAATACACGCCCGTCCCCCCGCCTTCAGATTGCGCGACACGCACGAGAAATAGCCGGGCCAGTATTTCTCGCCAACCGCTTCAAACATCTCTATTGATGCGATCGCATCGAACTGGCCGTCGATATCCCGATAGTCTTGCAGCAGCATCTCGGTGCGGTCGACGACACCGGCTTGCTGCAGGCGTTGATTGGCGAACTGCAGCTGTTCGGTCGACAGCGTCAATCCCGTCACATGCGCCCCCGCTTCGCGCGCGGCGATTTCTGCAAAGCCGCCCCAGCCGCAGCCGATCTCCAAGATACGCGCACCTTTTTCTATGTCGAGTTGTTTGAGAACACGATGGTATTTGGCCAACTGTGCTTCTTGCAGATTTTCGACGTGGCTGTCAGAAAACAGTGCGCTGGAATACGTCATCGAAGGGTCCAGCCACAGCTGATAGAAGTCATTGCCGATGTCGTAGTGGGCGTGGATATTCTTGCGGCTGCCGGCCTTGCTGTTGTTGTTGAACAGATGCTTGATGCGGTATAGCAGGTTGCCCCACCAGGTACCGTAGATGACCGATTCGACCGTCTGCCGGTTGCGGACAAACAGTTCAATCAGGCCCGGCAGGTTGTCAGTGGTCCAATGCTTGTCGATATACGTTTCGGCAAAGCCGATATCGCCAGATTTAAGCGCGGCGTGGCAAACGTCCCAGTTTTTCAAGGTCATCGTCAGTGGCCTTGGATGCTGGTCGTCGAGCTTGCCGAAAGTCGCACTTTGACCGTCCAGGAACTGCATGGTCAGTGCGCCATGCTCAAGCTTGCCGAGGATTTGCAGGATGAACCTGGCCTGAGCCGGATAGGCGTCGGTTGATAGCGAGCCGGTATCCGGATGAAGGTCGAGTGCGTTTGAGTGAGTGGAGTCGTAATTCATCTTGTTAGTTCGCATCTTGTCACCTCGCTGGATGGCGGAATGGGTTTGCTGAAAAAGGGAGCGTGCTTGAGCCACAACTTGAGCGCTTGCCAATGAATCTTCAGCATCACGCCGAAAGTCATCAATGGATATGCCAGCATGGCACGCGCGATTGTGCGATTGGAAATGGATTGCGTTTTCGAGGAACTGCCGCAAATGCTGGTAATGAGCAGCGGGCCGTCATCATCGTCGTATTCGATGCGCGCTGTGGTGTGCTCGTATTGCTGCTGGTCAGCCTTGCGTTCGGCACGCATGAAGCGGAAGCGATAGTTGCCTTCAACCCGGCAGAATGGCGACACATGAAAAACCTTGTTGGCGCGTAATTCAAGGCCGAACGGCATGCCGGTTCCGTTAGCTCCTGCCAGCAGGTAGCAATGTTTCTCACCAAATGTATTGCGCACTTCGCATAACACTGCCCGCAATGTGCCATCGGCGCGATGGCAAAACCAGAACGAAACCGGATTGAATACGTAGCCTAAGACGCGCGGAAAGGTCTGCAGCCAGATCTCGCCATCGGCATCATGTACGCCTTCCGTGCGCAATAAGCCGTCGATCCACGCTAGCGGTGCTTGTTTGCCATCGCCGTAGTCCTTGTCATGAAACGACAAAATATTGAAACGGTTGCGCGAAAAAAAGCGGTTGTTGAAGCCGTCGGCGGCAAGCGCGCGCAGTGGCAGCCGCAAATAATAAACGCCATAGCTAAACGCATTGCGTTTGGGCTTCAGGCGCAGATGACGCACTGTGCCGAAACACAGTTGAGGTTGTTGTGCGGGGAGTGGCATGGCAAATCCGGGGACGGGCTCTGGAATCAGGCGGCCATGCCGCGCAGATCTGGCGCTGTGGCGGCGACGCGCTGAATTGCTTGCGCTACGGCTTGGCCCGATTTCAAACCGTCCTCATGGAAGCCATAACCAAGCCAGGCACCAGCAAACCAAGTGTTGCGTTGTCCCTGGATGGCGGCGAACTGCCGTTGGGCGTCAACGGCGACGGCATCAAATACCGGGTGCGCATAGTCGAAACTGTTGATCACGGTCTCCGGTGCCGGCGCTTCTATCGGATTCAGTGAGACGATCAGCGGTGTCTTAAACGGCAGCGGTTGCAATTGGTTAAGCAGATAGTGGACGCACACTTGTTGCTCTTGCCCCCCGGAGCTTTGATAGTTCCATGCCGACCACGCTTTACGCCGTTGCGGCAGCAGCCTGGAGTCGGTGTGCAGCACCGCCCGGTTGGGCTGATAGCTGATCGCCGCCAGTAACCGAGCCTCTTGTCCTGTTGGGTCTTGCAAAATACGCAAGCTTTGGTCGCTATGTCCCGCCATCACCACATGGTCGAAGCGGTGGCTGCCATCGCTGGTTTCGATGTGAACTTTCGGGGTCCCGCCATGGTTGCTGCGCGATACCGCCATGACCGGCGTTTGCAAATGCTTGTACGGAATCGCGGCTAGCATTTTCTCGACGTAATGACGGGCGCCGCCCTGCACGGTGCGCCATTGCGGCCGATTACTGACCTGCAGCAGACCGTGGTTATGGCAAAAACGGACAAAACTGGAAACCGGGAACTCCAACATTTGCGCAGTAGGACAAGACCAGATACAGCCAGCCATCGGCAATAAATACCAGTCGCGGAATTCCTTGCTGTAATGCTGTTTTTGCAGGAACGTCCCCAGCGATGTCAGTCCGGCGTTACCGCTCAACGCTAGCGCGGTTGCTTGGCGATTGAAGCGCAGGATGTCGCGCAGCATGCGCAGGTAGCGCGAGCTCAACAGATTGCGGCGCTGGGCAAATACGCTGTTCAGGTTGGAGCCGGCCCATTCCAGCTGACGAGTGCCGTTCGCGGCGGGGATCGGCATCTTCACCGAGAAAGACATGTCAGTTGCCGAAGTGGCAATGTCTAGCTCGTCGAAAAGCTTGACTAGTGTCGGATAAGTGCGATGGTTAAAGACCAGAAAGCCGGTATCCACACCGCAAGTTTTGCCTTCCAGCGTGACATCGACAGTGTTGGTATGGCCGCCAAAGTAATTGTTGGCCTCATACAGGGTGACATGCTGTCCTGACTTGGCAAGTCTGTATGCACAAGACAGTCCTGCGATACCAGAGCCAATGACCGCGATTTTCATCTGCTTACTTTCGGCTGAAAAGATCATTTGTTGAAAGCCTCTTAGCGGGGCACTTAAAGAATAGACAAGTGGGCGTGTATTTTTTATACGCTGAGAAGTAAAAAATGGATTCAAGAGACGCGGTCAAAAGCAGCGATACACATCAAGAATTTCAGTGTGGAAATATAACAATATTTCGATGATTGAATCCGAACTTTCTGAATAGCGTAAAAAAGCATGATGGTAAAAAATCTGCTGTCTGACTCAGTGCTCGGCCTGATAGCTTGGTCTTGTTGTAATTTTTGCTACTCCCGGTAAAAATTTGTTGGCTACTGGTTTAAAAACAAGGATGTAACAATTTCTTGGTAAAATCGGGTAGTTAACTCACTTGCTAAGGTATGTATGCTGTATCCAGAATTGTTTAAATCGCTTGAACAAGTCCGCTGGAACATGGAGACCGATATTCCATGGGACAAGTTTGACGCCGCCAAATTATCCGACGAACAAGCTCAAACTATCCGCATGAATGCGATTACGGAATGGTCGGCGTTGCCCGCAACTGAGATGTTTTTGCGTGATAACCACGGCGATAGCGATTTTTGCGCATTCATGTCGGTCTGGTTTTTTGAAGAGCAGAAGCATTCTCTGGTGCTGATGGAGTATCTGCGCCGTTTCCGCCCAGAACTGGTGCCTACCGAAGCCGAGCTGGACAACGTGCGTTTCGAATTCGACCCGGCACCGCCGCTGGAAACCCTGATGATGCATTTCTGCGGCGAAATCCGCCTTAACCACTGGTATCGTTGCGCCTCCGACTGGCACACCGAACCGGTGATCAAGCAAATCTACAAAATCATCAGCCAGGACGAAGCACGTCACGGTGGCGCCTATCTGCGTTACATGAAGAAAGCCTTGTCCGAAGTCGGCGACAGTGCTTCCGCGGCATTTGCCAAAATCGGCGTGCTGATGGCATCGGCGCGACGCACTGAAAAGCCCTTACATCCTACCAATCTGCACGTCAACCAGTCCCTGTTCCCCAATGATACGGTGCAGAGCCGCTTGCCCGATCCTGAGTGGCTGGAACGCTGGCTTGACGAGCAAATCAAGTTCGACGGCGTGTGGGAAAAGAAGGTTGTCGACCGCATCTTGCACAACATGTCTTTGTTGTTCGAGCGTACGTTCGATACAGTGCAGGAGCTGAACCGCTACCGGAAGGAGGTCGTCGCCCGCTTGGCGGTCAAGCCCGCTGAAGCAGTGTGATGATTGTGGCGTCAGCTCTGGTTTACGCCATGTTATTACCGACGAGATCAATCGATTCAATCCAAGCCGCAAAGTTGTTGCGGCTTTTTTCTTTATTGTCATGCCCAAATTTGAAACCAAGCTTTCCACTCGCGCCGAACTCAAGGCACGCGTTGCTGCTTTAGCGCAGCCAGTAGTGCTGACCAACGGCGTGTTTGACATCCTGCATCGCGGTCACGTGACCTATCTCGCGCAGGCGCGTGAACAAGGGGCATCGCTGGTCGTGGTCGTGAATACCGATGCCTCGGTAAAACGCCTGGGCAAAGGCGATGATCGTCCGATCAACACCTGCGCCGATCGCATGGCGGTGTTGGCCGCACTGGAAGCGGTCAGCCTGGTAGTTGAGTTTGATGAAGACACTGCACTCGAAGTAGTGCAAGAAGCGCAGCCCGGCGTCTACGTCAAAGGCGGTGACTACCAGATGGATGCGATTCCCGAAGGGCGGGCGGTGCTCGCCTACGGCGGTCAGGTAGTTGCAATCCCTTTCCAGCATGACCGTTCTACCAGCAAATTGCTCGACAAGGTGCGTCAGGGTTCGTGATGGTTCGACAACTTCGTCATTGGGACGGCAAAAAAGCGCGAAGGTCGCGCTTTTTTTATGGTTAGACTAATTTCAATCAGTGCTGGCGTGCGGTTTCGCGCTGTTTGCCGCTCATATCGCCGACATGCACCGATACCTCGATATTGCCGGCTTTCTGGAAGGTCAGCGTCATCGGAAATTTATCTCCGGCCGCCAACGGCTTGGTCAGACCGATCAGCATGATGTGGATACCGGTACCAGGCGTCATCGTGATCTTGCTTGCAGGTTTCAGCTCGATTTCACCAATCTCTCTCATTTTCATGATGTTGCCATCCATCGACATGGTATGAATTTCGACGCTTTTTGCTGCCGGAGAACTGACACCGATCAGTTTGTCGGTTTCCTGGCCGGTATTTTCGACGCTCAGAAACGCCCCGCCGCTCGCCTGGCCAGGCACCGTAGCACGCGCGTAAGGATGGCCGATGTGCAGCTTGCCAAGTTGGTATTCTTGCGCGTGGGCCGCAATGCTGAGCGCCAGCGCGCAGAAAAACGGGAAAACGAAACGCAAAGACATGATGTTCCTTTAAGAGGATAGGGCAACTACGAACAGTAGATATTCGTCGGTTTGGTCTTGTTGCAACTGCTGTGTTTCGGTCGGGCGCGCAAACGTGGCCCGTGAAGTTGGCATCTGCGCCGGCCGATTATAGCAATAGACAACGCGCATTGCCTCAAGGTAATCAGTGCAATTCGTGTAATCCGTCTTTTATCATGCCCCGCCGCAATAGCCGTTTTGACGCCATGCTTCATACACCACCACGGCCACCGTGTTGGACAGGTTAAGGCTGCGGTTGTTAGGGCGCATCGGCAGGCGGATACGCTGCGACGGCGTAAAGGATTCACGTAGCGCAGGATCAAGGCCGCGCGTCTCAGAGCCAAACACGAAGACATCGCCGGATCGGAATTCCAGGTTGGCAAAGGGTGTCGAGCCGTGGGTCGTCATCGCAAACATCCGGCTTGCGTCATAACTGCCTGCGTTACGCATGCTGGTCACGAAGGCATCCCAATTTGGGTGCACTTTCATACTGGCATAGTCATGATAATCCAGGCCGGCGCGACGCATTTTCGTGTCGTCCAATGGAAAGCCGAGCGGCTCTATCAAATGCAACTGCGCGCCGGTATTGGCGCATAAACGAATGATGTTGCCGGTATTTGGTGGGATTTCCGGTTCAACAAGTACGACGTGGAACAACTTGATTCTCCTTTATAGATAAACTGATACGCAAACCAAGGCTACGGCGTCCTGGCAAAGACCAGGTTGGTGACGCGACTAGCCCCCGCGCTGCGCAGGGTCCGGGCAAACTCATTCAACGTCTCGCCGGTAGTCATGACATCGTCAACCACGCCGACATGACAGCCGCGTATCTGTTTAATTGCCTCTGGTTGCACAATAAACGCCCTGCGCAGATTGCGGCGCCGCTGCAACAGGTCGAGTCCATGCGACTGCGGCAACGTATCGCGCTGCCGTCGCAGCAGATCGTGTTGCAACGGCAGTTTCAGTATGCGCGCTAACGGTTTGGCGATTTCGAGAGCCTGATTGAAGCCGCGCTGTTGCAGCCGCGAGGCGCTCAATGGGACTGCCGTCAATAACTCTGGCAGCACCGTATCGCCAGAGCCGGCCATGACTTGTTGCTGTGCCGCACGCGCCAGCATTTCTGCAAACAGCGGAGCCAACGCCAGCCGCCCGCCGAATTTTAGCGCTAACACCAACTGGTCAATCGGAGCAGCATAATCGATGACCGCGATAGTGTTGTCAAATGCGCGCGGTTGCTTGAGGCATATTCCGCACAATGTGGATGCGAGAAGCGTCGGGTTCGCGCATTGCCGGCAACGGGGCGGGCCCTTCGTAAAATAGTGTTGACGGCAACCGCCGCAAATTAAGTGCGCGCCGGTGGTGCCGCACAATGCGCAACATGACGGCAGCCCCGCAAGGATTCGTCCTAGCCGTTGCTGGGGCCATCGGTATAGTTGGGCAAATAACAAGGTGCTGTTCCCGTTCCGTGTAAGTGGGTGTGGCAGCCAGCCTACCGTTAATCAAGCGTGTAAACTACTGCCGATTATCGCATTTCATCTTACCAGCCGGATTCCGATGCCTACTCCTTCTCTACCCTCCGAAGCCAATCAAAGTGCGCCGATCGATTTACGTCGGGTGCGCCAATTATTCTCGAGAACTGAACTGGTGCGTGAGTCCGAGTTCATGCGCCGTGAAATTTCCAGCCGCATGCACGAACGTCTTGCTCTCGTAAAACTGGTTCCGCAGCGTGTGCTGGATGCCGGTTGCGGCACTGGCCCGGATATATATACATTGCAGCAGCGCTTCACGGAAGCTTCGGTGCTTGGCCTGGATGCTTCTGCCGCCATGCTGTCGGTAGCAAAAAAACAGCGTCAAGGCGCGCAAATGTCAGTCAATCGCCTGTTAAAGAAGTGGCTCCCGTTTACTGGTGGCGCCGACGAACAGGCCACTGCTCTGATTTGTGGCGATTTCGCACAGTTACCTCTGGGTCAGAACTCGGTCGATCTGGTCTGGTCCAACCTGGCGCTGCACTGGTACCCACAGCCTGATCGAGTATTCGCCGAATGGCGCCGCGTGTTGCGAGTAGATGGCTTGCTGATGTTCTCCTGCTTCGGCCCCGACACTTTCAAGGAATTGCGCAATGCGTTTGCCGGTATCAGCGGTGGCGCCCACGTATTACCGTTCGTCGATATGCACGATTTCGGCGACATGCTGGTTAATGCTGGTTTCTCGACACCGGTTATGGATATGGAAACTATTACAGTCACTTACGATACCGTCGATAAGCTGCTTGCAGATGTCCGCGCCTGGGGCGGCAATCCATTGGCGACCCGCGGTCGTGGCTTGCTCGGGCGCGCCGCCGGGAGAGGCTTGCGGGCGGCGCTGGAGGCGACCCGCCGCCCCGACGGTAAGCTGCCGCTCACCTTCGAGATCGTCTATGGCCACGCCTTCCGCCCGGTACCCAAGACAACTGGTAGCGGCGAGTCGATCGTGCGCTGGGATTTAGGTAAAAACAAATAAATAAAAATATTTTAAAGAATTTGAATAAAAGTACTTGCGGGGTTTGTAGGGGATTGCTATAGTTCGCCTCCCGTTGAGAACGACGCGAAATAAAACGAAACAGCAGCAAGAAATTGGGGCTGTTTTTAGCGAAGTGGGAACGAAGAATTAAGTTGTAAATGAGGTTGTAAAGTTAGTGTT
>NZ_JBIIVN010000034.1:0-18923 GCF_044339385.1 Collimonas sp.
GCAGCATTCGACGCTTGGCTATCGTTCACCCTGCCAGTATTTAGATGACTGGCTCACTGAGCAACATCAGGAAAAACAGGCGGCATAAAAGCCACCTGTTGGGAGACGAAAAATCGAGGGAAGCTCATTGTGCAGGGAAACGCTCAAGACCTTGCTCTTTGCGTCTATCTTGCCAACGCCAAAGAACTGCAGCAATTCGCTGGGCGGGCGATTTTGTTTCATGTCGCCGGGAATACTGACGAAGCGTACATCTGGGCCAAAGGTGCGGTCGATTTCGCCGGGGCCGAAGGTGCCTGCGTGGAGCGGCCCGCCGACGAATTCCCAGAATGGTTTGAAATCGGTGAAGCTGGCTTTTTCTGGCGAGTAGTAGGTTGCGGAGGCGTAGTGCACATCAGCGGTAACCCACACGACATTCTTGATATTCTGCCGTTTGATGAATTTGAGCAGCTCGGCAATTTCCAGCTCGCGCCCGAGCGGCTGGCCATTGTCGCCGTTGGCCCAGGCTTCGTAGGTACCGCTCGGCACATCCGGATTGAGATCCGGCACCACGATCGAAATCGGCATGTCGCTGGCGATTACCTTCCAGGTCGAGCGAGAGCGTAGCAGCGCTTGCTTGATCCATCGCAACTGTGCTGCGCCGAGGAATGCGGCATCCTTGTTTAATACCGTTTGATGGTTGGGCGAATTGGCACCGCGATAGCTGCGCTTATCCAGCATGAATACCTCCAGCAACGGCCCGTAGTTGAACATGCGGTAGATCCGTTCCGGATCGCTGGGTTCGATTCGATACGGGTTATATTCGAACATCGTGCGCTTGGCATGGGTCGCCAGCGTTGACAGGTCGCGTTGCCGATAGCGTTTTTCGGCGCCGCCGATGGTTTGCCCGGGGTACCAGTTGTTGCGCACTTCGTGGTCGTCCCATTGCACCAGAAACGGTACTTCAGCAGCGAAGCGGCGCTTGTTCTGATCTAGCAGGTTATAGGCGAAATTGCCGCGGTAGTCGTCCAGTGTCTCGGCTACTTTCGATTTGGCCGGTGTCACCAGGTTTTTCCGCAGCGTGCCGTCGTCTAATGTGACTTCTTTCTCGATCACGCCATCGGCATAGATCTGGTCGCCTGAGTGAATAAAGAAATCCGGTTTGAAGCGGTGCATGGTGTCGTAAATCCGATAGCCGCCCCACGCTTCGTTGATGCCCAGCCTTGCCCTGCTTCGTCGCCGGAGAAGGCAAACGTGATATCGCGCTCGACGCCGCCCGGAATCAGCAGGCTGCCATTCAGTGGCTCGCTATAGATCGTTGGATTCTGAATATCCTGGAAACGCACTCGATAGAACATTGTTTGGCCGGCCGGCCGGCCGGCAGGCCGGTGAGATCTACCCGCGCTGTAAAATCGCTGCTGGACAGCGCCAGCGGGCCGTTCACCTTGTGGGCATCGCGGAAAGCCTGGTTGTCGGCATACTCGACCACCATCCGCGCGGGGCGGTCGGTGCGGCTCCAGATCACCGCCTTGTCGCGTGTGATATCGCCGCTCATCACGCCGCTGGGAAGTTGCGGTCTCATCTTTTCCGATGTAACCAGAGCGGGCGCTCCAGCTTGCGCCAGTGCCGGCCCGAGTGTGGTGCCGGTCAGCAGAGCTCCGCCACCGGCGGTGACATTGCGCAGAAAGTGGCGACGTTCGCAGAACGGGAAGTGACTCGAGGACATGGTTTGTTCAACTGAATGAAAATAATACGCGGACGTCCGAGCATACAGATCACGTGTGACCGGGTGATGAATTGATGCAGCCGATTGCTATAAAAAAGCCGACCAGCGTGGCTGGTCGGCTTGGTCGGCAACATGCAGGCGGTGCAGCTTAGTTGTTCTTGAGCGCTTCGACCTGAAATGCCAGCTTCACTTCAGGTGCAAACTTTGGTATGCCGTAGTTGATACCGAAATCGCTACGGTTAAATTCCGCAGACGCATCAGCGCCGCACACTTCGCGCTTGAGCATCGGATGCTGGATGCACTTGAATGAGTTGATGGTCAGTTTCACCGGCTTGGCGACGCCGTGCAGGGTCAGTTCGCCATTGACTGCCACTGGCTTGTCACCGTCAAACTGGATCGAGCTGCTCTTGTAGGTGATGTCAGGATATTTCTTGACGTCGAACATGTCCGGCCCAGACGCATGTTCATTCATCTTGGTCATACCGAAATTGAGCGAGCTGGCTTCAATATGAATATCTAATGAGCCGGTTTTGGCGGCACGATCCAACGTCACGCTGCCGCTGGTTTTTTCAAACTTGCCGCGCCACACGGAAATGCCCATGTGATCGGCGGCGAAGCTTGGATAGGTATGGGTCGGGTCGATCGTGTAGGTTTCTGGTGCGGCGAAAGCGCTAGCAGCGCTGGCAGCCAGCAGGGAGGCGATGATAAGTTTGAATTTCATTTCTGGCGATCCTTTCATGGAGAGTTCAGTGAGAAAACGGTCTTTGGTTAATTTGCTACAAGGTGAAATTTGATTGCGATTTCGTCGGCGACGATACTTGTATCCTGCCATTCGCCTTCGCCGATATTGTAAGTCAGGCGCTTGATCGGCAGGGTCCCTTCGAATACTTGTGCATTACCGTCTTTTTTGACGCTCAGCGGGAAGCGGACTTCGGTGGTTTTGCCCTTGATGGTGAGCTTGCCTGTGACGTCATATTTGCTGCCGGCCGCCGCGGCTGCGGCCGGCTTGATCGAACTGGCGACAAAGGTCGCCTTGGCAAATTGCTGGGCGTTGAACCATTCTTTCTTCAACACTTCCTTGTTGTATTCGGGATCGCCCAAATCGAAACTAGAGATGTCAATCTCGACGCTGGCTTTAGACGCTTCTGGCTGCGCGCTATTGAAATCGACGGCCGCATTGAATTTTTTGAACTTGGCTTCGACCGGCACATTCAGCTGTTTGAAGACGATGGTGACGTTGCTCTTGGCCAGATCGGGTTTAAGTTGCGCGGCGTGCGCCGGCAGGGCGGCGCCAAGGGCCATCAGGCCGACGCAAAAGGTGGTATTACGTAACAGAAGTTGAGTAAACGTCATGGAAGATTCCTTTTGATTTGACTGTAAATAATCAGGGCAACATACGTTTGAGTATGCCGTCGCGATCGATGAAGTGATGCTTGAGCGCCGCCAGGACATGCACGCAAACGCAGGCTAGCATGCTCATGTTAAGCGTGTAGTGAACCAGTTTCAGCAGTGTCTTTAGCTCCGGATTCGGCGCGATCAGCACTGGCAGCGGAATGATGCCGAGGTAGACAACCGGCACACCGCTTGCGAGGGAATAAAAATAACCGGAGAGCGGTACGGCAAAAATCAATATGTACAACAAAATGTGCAGCGCGTGCGCGGCGTTCTGCTGCCAGGCCTGCATGCTGTCCGGATATGGAGGCACGCCTTGCGTTTTGCGCCACAGCAGGCGCAGGCAAGCCAGGCCTAGCACGGTCACACCGAGCCACTTGTGCCAGGAAAAATATTTTAATTTGGTCGGCGTCAGGCCGGGAATGTCGACCATCGTCAAGCCCAGTGCAAAGGTGGCGATGATCAGGGCGGCGACCAGCCAGTGCAGGACGATGGCGGTGGCGGTGTAACGCGTCAAGGCTATTGATGTTGTAGTCATAGGTTTAGTTACTCTGCTTGGGTGTTCATCGATGTTGCATCTCGCACATAGGCGCGTGTTGATGCATTTTACTGAGTGTTACTGCATTTTGGTGGAGTGTGACTGGTAAATAAGACAATAGTTTCGGCAGCGGCACTCTCAGCAATGACTCCAGGCATTTTGCTTAAAATGTTACAGATTCGCTATGGTAGCGGAAATCTCTAAACGCTGTTATCGGTGTGCTGCTGCCAGGAATAATCGTGGCGCGAGGTCATGGCATGCGGTCATGCCGAACGGCAATCGATTCTATTTGCGACGATATGAGCTTTCCTTCGCCGGTGCTTGATTGATGTCATCCTGTTGCGCAAACAAAGAAATGACGATTTTCGCCGGCGTCGCCGATGGGGAAATCAGCACCCGATCGACCAGTACGCCATTGATGACGCACTGGCTGTTGCGGGCCAGTTGCAGTACCACCCGCTGATTGCTGCTCTCCTGCACCGATAGTCGGACTTTGTTACAGGTGATGACATCGATTGCATTGGCAAAAATTGTCACCGGATCGCCGACATTGATTTCAGCATAAGGCGAAGGCGTGGCGCTGGTCGGTAGCCATGCACCCAGTGCCCAACCCGGAATCACCGACGGTACGGGTGCAGCCATAGGTGCAGCGGTGGCTTCTTGGGCTGGTATTGACGGCGGCAATGCAGCTGATGGAGTTGACGCCGCAAGATTCGCGGGCGCTACCGCAACGGTGGCGATTACAGTAGGCATCGGCATCAATACGGTGGCAGGCACCGGATCAGGGTCGGCGGGTAAGGCGGTGCTGGGTAACGCTGGCGCTGAGTTGATCCCCGGAGCCGGGGGGCGCCATTGTCGCAGCCGCGGCAACTATCGCAGGCGCGGCGACTTCAGGAGGCGATTCGCTGACTACCGGTGCCGCCACCTGCTGAGGCTGAACCTCTCCAGGTGCGCTTGCCAGCAACGGCTCTGGGATGCTGGCAGGTCCCGGTGTCGGGATTACCGGTGCGGTCGTTACCGATTCGTTGGGCGTTGCCGCGCCAAAGTTGCCGCCGATCAGGCCGGGCAACAGCTCTAGGGCGACTTGCCTGGAAACGGTGATCTGTAACTGCGGCGAATCGAGCACATTCACGACGCGCGCGGTATTGACGATTTTGCCGTTGATGACAACGGTCAGGTTCTGATCCAGCGCTGCGCTGCTCGCCTCTTGCATTCGTCGCTGGGCATCCGGGCTCAGTGTGACTTCCAGCGCCAACGTATTTGGATTGACGTTAAACGTATCCTTGATATTCAGATTGATTTCAGTGAAATCGCTATGCGAAGAAAAGGCTATTTCCGCGCAACTTGCTGTTGCAGCGGTTGTCAGCGCGCAGGTTGTCAAGAGTAACGCCGCAATAATTTCCCAGTATGCACGCATGGTTATTCTCCGGTGGGTTGCTCGGCAGGATGGTTGATTGTGGACTTGTCGGCTAACGCCAGGTGCACAGCTTCTGCCACGCTGAGGGCGCTCAGTGAATCAGCAGGAAAATCAGGAGCAATATTGTTCTTCATGATGTCGTATACCGGATCCTTGAGGCGCGCCAGCAACAGCCGCAAGCCTTTGCCGCCGACGAAACCGAAAAAATCGTGCAGACATTCCAGGCTGGAACTATCAAGGTCGGGCGATTCTTCCAGGCTGAGGATGACCGTATGCAACGTGCCGCCAGCGTTGAGGATGGATGCACGCGCCTGGGTCAGGATTCGTTCGGCATTGGCGAAGAACAGCGGTTCATTGGGACGCAAAATGATCACGCCGGCGATCTGTCTGGCTTCCGGATGGGTGCGCATGTTGACATAGTCGTGACCCTGGCCGAGGCGTCCGAGCACCGAGATGGTTAATTGCGAAAATTGCCGCAGCATCATCAACAGGCTGAGCGCAATGGACGCCAGCAAACCATCGAGCACGCCCAGCAGCAACACGGCAATCACCGAGGCAACTACCACCAGGCGATCGCGACGCCACTGGAAGTAGGGACGGGAAATCGTTGGATTAAGGGTATGGCTAACGGCATGAATCACGATTGCCGCCAGTACCGGTTGCGGCGTCAGGGCGATGGCGGGCAATAAGGTCAGCACGATCGCCAGCATCACCAGCGCCGCAACCCAGCCGGACAGGCGCGATGTGGCGCCGGCTGCTTCATTGGCCGAGGTGGCGGAATAGCCGGCACCCACCGGCATGCCGTGGAACAGGCCGGACAACAGGTTGGAAGCGCCCAGCGCCAGCAGGTCGCGGTTTGGCGCCACCGTGTCGTTGTGTTTGATGGCGAAGCTGCGGATCGAACCATACGATTCAGCGTACAGGATCATGGCCATCGCAAAACCCAGTTCACCCAGACGCAGCCAATCGGCGCGCGACAGAATCGGCAGCGTCGGCGCGGCCAGTTGCAAGTGGATGTTGCCGACCAGGCCGACCCCGTACTGCGGCAAATCCAGCCACTTGCCAGCAACCACGCCGATCACAATCACCAGCAATGCCCCCGGCAGTCGTTTGAGCTGCGCAAACAGGAATAACAATACCAGCGCCATCGCCGCGACGGCCACGCTGATCCAGTTTCAGTGGCCGATCTGCGCCAGCATTTCCGGGATAAAGCGAGTCATGTCGCTGTTTGCCGGTTGCACCCCGACGACGCTGGCTAATTGCTTGACGATGATGACGATGGCCAGGCCAAAGGCAAAACCGCGTAATACCGGTTTGGCGATGAAATCGGTAACGCTGCCCATGCGGGCTAATCCTGCCAATAGAAAAAATACGCCGGTGATGACGACCAAGCCAATCGCCAGCGTCATGCGCAGGCCGTTGTCGCCATTGGCGAGCGAGGCGGTGGCAGCGGCCAGCACCGCAGCGGAGGAGGTAGCTGAGACGATGGCAAAGCGACTGCTGCCGACCAGGCCGCAGCACAGCAGTCCGGCGAACAAGGCGATTACCCCGGTTTGCGGCGGCAGGTTGGCGATACTGGAATAGGCAACCGCTTCGGGCAGCAGCAAACCGGCTATCGACAGACCGGCAATCACATCGGCTATGGCGATTCGCTTGGTGGGGGGGCGGCAGCAGATTAATGTCGCTTTGTTGTGTTTGTGAAACTGTCATGTGCCTCCCACAAGGTGGACCTGCTTATTTTTATTTTATGCTGTTTCTCCGACAACGCGAAGCTGGCAGGGAAAGCTGGCATTGAATAAAGCCAGATTGTCTGGTTGACGTCTGGTTGATGCCTGGTTTATCGATGCACAATTATCAATGCACAATCATCGTTTGTTGATTCTAAGTCAAATATCATTTGCCCAGACCGCCATTTTTCTCGATACACAGATCGCCCATACTGCGCACCGGCATTTAACTTGTAAGGATTCATCATGAATGTATTTATTACCGGCGCCAGTGGCTTTATCGGCGGCTCGGTTGCGGTTCGCTTTATCGCCGAGGGTTATCGGGTACGTGGTCTGGTTCGCAGCGCAGAGCAGGCCGAGCGCGTGGCAGCGCTTGGCATCACACCGGTATTGGGCACGCTGGACGATGCCGGGATCTTGGCGCGTGAGGCGAAACTGGCGGATGCGGTGATCAACGCCGCCAGCTCGGACCATCTGTTTGCGGTACAGACCTTGCTCGACGCGCTGGCCGGTTCCGACAAGGCCTTTATCCACACCAGCGGCTCCAGCGTGATCGGCGACGACGCCCGCGGCGAATGGGCGTCGGAACAGATCTTCGATGAGCGCACACCCTATACCCCGGTACCCGAAAAAGCGGCGCGCGCGGCTCCGGATAAATTGATCCTTGATGTTGCCGGGCGCGGTGTGCGTTCGATCATCCTGTGCAATTCCATGATCTACGGTAACGGCTTGGGTGCCAGCATGCACAGCGTACAAATTCCGCCGCTAGTGGCGCAGGCACGCCGTAGCGGTGTTGTGCGATTTGTCGGCAAGGGCGTCAATATCTGGTCCAACGTCCATATTGAGGACGTGACGGAGTTGTATCTGCTGGCTTTGAGACATGGTAGCGCCGGCGCGATGTATTTTGTCGAGAATGGTGAGGCGTCGTATGCGCAGATCGGGGCCGCGATTGCACGCCGTCTGGGATTAGGCGAGGCGCAGTCATGGCCGCTGCAGGACGCAATCAATGAGTGGGGTTTTGGGCACGCGGTGTATTCGTTCGGTTCGAATAGCCGGGTCAGTGCGGCGCGGGCGCGCAACGAGTTGCGATGGCAGCCGCGGCATGCGTCGGTGCTGGAGTGGCTTGAGAACGACATGCGGCTGGATTGATTCGCCGTTGTCGCACATCGCTCGCATCCTTTGCCAACCTGCGCATGCAATAGGCACGAGGTAAGGCGAGCGACATCGTTGAATGTGGTTGGGTGAAGGGTGACTCTGCCCCAATTATCGCTGACCCTATTTATCGAACCACGGAATGCATGCACTTGCACTCAATTACCGACTATTTTTGCTCAGCCACCAGTTGTCTCGGTTTGACGATGACTGCGCAGGTCATACCCGCCGCCAGCGTAATACCATCAGGAACTTTGTCGATGTGGATACGTACCGGCACGCGTTGCGCCAGGCGCACCCAGTTGAAGCTTGGATTGACGTTGGCCAGGCCGTAGGTGCCTTGGGCGTTGTCGCGGTCGGTGATGCCGCGCGAGATGCTGTCGACGTGGCCGCTGATGTTCTGTTCGCTGCCCAGCAGGCGTATGTCGGCGGCGTCGCCAACCTGCATTAGCGGCAGTTTGTTTTCTTCAAAATAGCCGTAGACCCAGAATGAATTGGCATCGATTACCGATAGTTTAGGGGTGCCGGCCTGGGCGAAATCGCCGGCGTGGACATTGAGATTGGTGATCCAGCCATCGGCTGGGGCGCGCACTTCGGTGCGCTCCAGATTCAGTTTGGCGCTGTCGCGTGCCGCCAGTGCCGCCTGATACATGGCTTGGGCGGCAGAGGCATCGGCGCTGGAGTTTTCACGGCTCTCGTTGGAAATGACATCGCCATCCAGCCTGGCGCGGCGCTCGGCGTCGCGCTGCTTGGTAGTCAGGCCGATGCGGCGTTCGCTCAGCACGGCTTCGGCTTGCGCCAGCGCCAGAACGTAGCGCGCAGGATCGATTTTCATCAACAGATCGCCCTTGTGCACGTAGCGGTTATCGGTAACGGGTACCGACACCACGATGCCGGAAACGTCGGCTGCAACGCTGATGACATCGGCACGCACGCGGCCGTCGCGGGTCCAGGGCGTGTTCATGTAATGGTCCCACAGCGTACGCGTCAGCAAAAAGGCGATCAGCACGACGATCAGCGTGATGGCGACCTGTAGCAGGGGTTTTACAATAGCGGATGATTTCATGTCGACCTTAGAACAAAATGGTGTGTCAATTTAATTGACGTTAATTGACGTTAATTGACGTTAATTGACCTTAATTGACCTGTAACAGCAGCCCGGCACTGCCAAAAATACAAAAGAACAACGCGATCCGAAACAGGCTGGGATGCCAGACATAGCGCAACAGGCGCAGACGGCGGAACCCCCCAATCGATGGCTATCTGCAAAAACAGGCAGCCTATAAAAAGCAGTAACAGGGTCGGAATGAGCGCGTCAAATAAGGCAATTTCACGTGGCATGATCAATTCCTGGAAGTGATAGGTGAAGTGACGGTCGGTGTCAGCACAGCGATGCGTTCCACCACGGCGCCGCGGATCTGATGCAGGTTGGCCAGTACCGGGTGCAAGCCATCGCACACGGCAATCGCCGCCAGCACCGAATCCAGCGCCGCGACCATGCGGTCTTGATTGGGACGCGCGAACAGGTTGCCGATGCTAAGTACGGTCAGTTCGATCTTTTCATGCGCCAATGAATCTGTGACCTCTAGCATTTCAAGGCGCAGCTGGATCACGGCGCGACCGATTTCCAGCACTGACAACAGCCAGGTCATGATGTCGCGGTCGTCTGGATCGTCGAGCGAGTGGGTAATCGCAAAGCGCGACAGCAAATCGCGGGTGCTGCTTTCAAAGCGTGTCGCCAACCCCGTCAGCGGCCGATTGCATGCTTCCACCACTTGCCGTCGCAACGCCCGTGCCAGACGACGCTTGATCCAGCGGCTATCCGTTGGATCGATGATCTGGTACATCACTGACGCTATGGCGACGCCGATCAGGCCGCCGCTCAGGCCGTTGAGCAGCTCCAGCATGTCGAATCGGTAGTTGCCGCCGATACCGGCGTAAGAAAAAAAGAAAAGCAGGATGCCGGTGCCGATGGCGGAATATTTCTCGGTGGTGGTGAGCCAGGCGCCAGCCACGATAAATGGCGCCAGTGCGATGCACAGCATGCTGAAATTCTCGGCTTGCGATTGCAGATAGTAGGCCGACAGAAAGCCAAAAAATCCGCCAATCAACGCGCCGATAAAGAACTGGCGCACTACCTTTATCGGCGCCGGGGCGGCCGCGAACAAGGCGCTGAGTGCGGTTGCCATGACAACTGCATCGGTACCGGAAACCCAGCCGGACTGAATCCAGAACGCCGACGAGATACCGAAAGCGATAGCAGCGCGCAGGGCCGAAGTGAGGATCAATGTCGGATCGGTGCGGGTCACATAATGCGCAGGTAGCTGGACATCCTCCTCCATGTGCATTTCGGCCTGGATAAACACGGTATGGATACGTGCATAGATTTGCAGTTCGCCGGCGAATCTGATCAGCAGCTCAGCGGCGGCATCGAAGTCGAGCAGACTGTTGCGATCGCCATCATGGCTTGAGATCAGGACGCTTCGGCAATGCGCTGCGCAGTTGTTTCAGCGCATGGCGATTCTTGATCGACAGCGCACCCACGATCGCTTTGTATTCCATCATCAACGCATTCATTGTGCGGTGTTTGCCGCTCGACTGCAGCCGGCCGAACAACTGGTCTAGCGAGTGAAAAGTGGTCGAGGCGGTCATGAACGCATTGTTCAGTTGCCGCAGTTGCAGATTTTGCAGATGTCCGGTAGTGCTTTCGAATGCCGATGACGTGCGCAGCGCTTCCAGCGAGATCACCTCGCCGATGAAGCGCAACACCATTCATTCGCGTGTCGGCCGCGCCGAGGCGTCGAGGTCATTGAGCGCGATGAAAGTCTTGAAATCGGCGAAGCGTTTGCGCACCGTCAGCAGCAATGCCTCGGACAAGTGCCTGGGAAACAGCACGTCGCTGACCACGCCGGCGCACAGCAGGCCCAGCATTACTTCGCTCAGGCGAGTCATGGCGATATCGAAAGCCTGGTCAGGTTGCAGCGCCGCTGGCAGGCCGACGATGACCAGCGTGTAGCCCGCCAGCACGAACGCATACGACTGGAAATTACGGAAAATGGTCGAGCCAGCGGTACAAAACGCCAGCCAGCAAGCCCCTGCGGCGAGAAACAGCAGCGCCTGCTGCGAGAACGCAGCTGCCAATATCACAGACATGATCACCCCGACCGAGGTGCCGATGAAACGGTAAAACCCCTTGGCCAATGCCAGACCGCTGCGCGGTTGCAGCACGATGATGACCGTCACCATCGCTGTGCCTGGTTTAGCCAGGTCGAACAACAGCGACAACCCGAGCGCCATCAGTGTCGCCAGTAGTATTTTGCTGACATGCAGCAGATTTTGGCCGTGGTTGTCGAGCCAGATAACGGCGGCTTGTTGCAAATGGTTGAGCCAGTGTGTGCGGCTGCTTGCAAGGTCACTCATGGTTAGTACCGATCATTGCTTGACATCGACGACGCTGACATCTGCCTTGCCTGGCTGCGGCAAGTCGTCGCCCAGTCCGCCTCCCAGCGCCTGCATCAGTTGCGCCCAGTTATCCAGGTAGGAGGCGCGGGTTTGCGCTACCCGCTGTTGCTGTTGCAGCAAAGTCAGTTGAGTCTGAATTACGTTGATGTAGGCCGTCAGGCCAGCCTGGTAGCCGCGCCTGGCAAGGCCGTATGATTGATCCGCCAGCGCCAAAGCCTGCTCCGATTGCAGCTGCTGTTGCTGTTCCGATTTTAGTTTGACGATCTGGTCGGCCACGCTTTGCAAGGCTTGCACCAGCGTGTTGTTGTAACTCTCGATGGCCCCGTCAAGCGCCGCTGCCTGCGCGCTGAGATTAGCGCGCAGGCAGCCACCGTCGAAGATCGGCAGTGAAATCGCTGGCCCGGAACCGCGCACGCCGGAGGCGGCGCTGAGGAAGTTGCTAAAGCCTAGCGCTTGCAGGCCGACGAAAGCAGAGATGTTGATATCCGGGTAGAACGACGCTTTGGCAACGTCGATGTTCTTGCTCATGGCCTCCACCCGCCAGCGCTGGGCGATGACATCGGGGCGACGGCCGATCAGGTGCGCCGGCACATTATCGGGTAAGCCGATTGGCAAGGCGCTGCCTTGATCAGCACCGATCATGTTGGTCGCCATTGCTGGCCGCTGGATAGCGTCGCCGCTGCCGGGGCCTTGGCCGCTCAGGGCGGCGATCTGGTTGCGCAGTAGTGCGATGTTTTCGTCGATTTTTTCGATGTTGGCCCGTGCGTCTGGTAGCGCGGTTTCAGCCTGGCTGACTTCCAGCCGGGTGCCCAGGCCAGCGCCCAGGCGGCGGCGGGCGATGTCGGCCAGCGCGGTTTGTTGTGCCAGCGTGGTGGCGGCGATATCGCGCAATGCATATTGGGTGGCCAATTGCAGGTAGCCGCGCACCACTGCGACTTCCAGGTTGAGTTGGGCGCTGCGGGCCTCGGCGGCGCTGACCTGCACCGTATCGAGCGCAGATTCGAGGGCGCTGTGATCCTTGTCCCACAGGTCAAGGTCGTAGCTGGCCTTGACGGCGAATTCATTTTCCCAGTTCCAGCTGCCGCCGAGTGGCGGCGGGAAGATATATTCGGAAGAGTACAGGCCGCGCGTGGTGGCTGCTTCCACACCCACTTTTGGCAGGGTGGCAGAGCGCGCTGCGCTATCTTGAGGTTGGGACTGTCGGCGACGGCTTGCTGCACCAGCGCATCGAGTTGCGGATCGCCATACACCTGCCACCAAGCCGTTTTTGGCCAGGCGATCTGAATGCTGGAACTCAGCGCCTTGCCGGCCGCGAGTTTGCTGGCGTCGTTCAGTTTCGATTGCGGATCAATGCCGGAAAAATCCGCACAGGCGCTCAGCAGAAGCGTCAGCCAGCATACCAGCGCGAGTTTGGCCGCGCTGGAGCGAAGGAAGAAGGTGTTGAAGCGCATGATGCCCCAAAATATGATTGCAACGAAATCGGTTTGAAAGATGAGCTAGTAACAGTGCCTCACGCCTGCCTCAATCCGGGGTATCGCGGTCAACGACGATATGTCCGGATAACCGCAAAATGCCAGCAATGCTGGCATTTTGCTCAACCCGAAGAAATCACTCGGGTTTGTGTCACGTCGGATCAGTGACCGCGATAGATCGCCGGTTCGATACTGGCAATCTGGTCCGGTGCTTCAGCTCCGCTGACCGGCTTGCCAGCGGCAACAACAATATTAGGATAGGCACTGCGTGCCTGGTTTAGCGAACCGTCTTTTTGCGCCTGCTCTACGTCAGCCTTCACTTCGGCACGCGACTTGATCGATACGAAAGGTGTTTCGGGAGGATATGGGGTGACTGCAAAGGCGCTGCCGGCTGCGGCTAAGACGGTGAGAGCGGCGATGAATTGTTTGGCGTTCATGTTTTTCTCCAATAAGAAGTTGATGGATGGCACCGGGCTCGGCGGAACAGGCATTACGCAGCCCGCCGGGTCCTGCCTCGGTGAGCGGCGCACTTGCTAATAACCTGTCGCTTGTGTGTTTGCCCATCGATGAAGCCCAGTATAGATACGCCGCATATAACAATAAATGGGGATATTTGAAATTTACTATTTCCGAATTAGAAATAATTCCGGCGAACTTATTGTTTCTGAGTCATGCTTGACAACCAGGCAGGGAACCGCGGGATGGCCGGCGGTTTTCAGGGGGGGAGCGCCGCCTGGCGCGCAACGACAAAGCGAGTCGCTGGCTGGGTGCGCTGCCAGGTACAGCCAGCCAGCCAGGATTGGAGGAGGGACTACGATAATTCAGATACCGTTACAGGAGGACTCGATAATACCGCCGCCGAGGCAGACATCGCCATCGTAGAGCACAGCTGACTGACCGGGGGTGACTGCCCATTGCGGATCGTCGAAGCGCAGCGTAAAGTTTTCCACACCGGCGACTTGCAGGCTATCGAAACGGCAAGTCATGTCGGCTTGCCGATAGCGCGTCTTGGCTGACAAGCTCTCAATAGCAGGCGCTTCGCCGGCAACCCAGCTGAGTTGGCCGGCTTGCAGCGTTGACGATAGCAGCCAGGGGTTGTCATGCCCTTGCACGATATACAGGGTGTTGTTTTCAACATCCTTTCTGGCCACATACCAGGGATCGCTGTCGCCGCCGGCATTCTTATGGCTCTTCATGCCACCCAGGCCGATACCCTTGCGTTGTCCCAGCGTATAGAAGCTCAGGCCAACGTGCTCGCCAACGGTATCGCCTTGCGGCGTCTTCATCGGGCCCGGCTGGTACGACAGGTAGCGGTTCAGGAATTCGCGGAACGGCCGCTCGCCGATGAAGCAGATGCCGGTGGAATCCTTCTTCTTAGCGTTCGGCAACCGGATTTGCTCGGCGATCTTGCGCACTTCGGTTTTTGGGATTTCGCCGAGCGGGAACAATGTGCGCGACAACTGCGCCTGATTCAGGCGGTGCAGGAAATAGCTTTGATCCTTGCTGGCGTCGACCGCTTTCAGCAGCTCGAAACGACCGGAATCGGCCTGCCGCACGCGTGCGTAGTGGCCGGTGGCGATGAGGTCGGCGCCCAGTTTCATTGCGTGGTCGAGGAAGGCTTTGAACTTGATCTCGGCGTTGCACAGAACATCCGGGTTGGGAGTGCGTCCAGCCTGATATTCGCGCAGGAATTCGGCGAACACACGGTCCTTGTATTCCGCCGCAAAATTTACGGCTTCGATATCGACGCCGATCACATCGGCCACGCTGACCGCATCGATCCAGTCTTGCCGGGTGGAGCAGTATTCGGAATCGTCGTCGTCTTCCCAGTTCTTCATGAACAGGCCGATGACTTCGTAACCCTGTTGTTTCAACAGCCATGCCGAAACCGACGAATCGACGCCGCCCGACATACCGATCACAACCCGTTTTTTATCAGACATTTTCTACTCCGTAAGCGCTGGGATGCGTATTGAGCATCGCCAGCGGTGCGCGTTGGCCGCGCAGATAATCATCAATACATAACAGCACTTGCTGGCTGCGATGCCGTTCCGGGCATGCCGCCAGCTCGTCGCGCGACATCCACAGCGTACGCAGGATGCCATGATCCAGCGGCTGATCGTGCTGTGCTCCGAGATCGCCGCAAAAGGCAAAGCGCAAGTAAGTGACCGCCTGGCCGGTGCGCGCCGACACATAGCGCGCCATGTACATCCCCACCAGTGCGGTTGGCGTGAAGTCGTGGGCTGTTTCTTCCAGCGTTTCGCGCACGACCGCTTGCATCAGCGACTCGTTTGGATCGAGATGGCCGGCCGGCTGATTAATGCGTATGCCGTCGCTGGTCTCTTCCTCGATGAGCAGGAAGCGACCGTCACGTTCTATGATCGCGGCAACTGTGACAGAGGGTTTCCACAGATCAGTCATAAATTCCTCGGTTAATCCGATATTTTAACGCGCCGGAATGATTCCCGACGCAATGCAGTTGATAGGCGTGCAAGATTGGAGCGTGGTTGCAACAAGAGTTGTAATGCGGCATTAATTTGGCGTAAAATAAAGTAACCTGCATGAGATCTCAGGTTGAATGCGCGCAATTTTTACGTGTAAGATTCCAGTAAGACTCCGGTAATAATTCCGACATCAATGGGAGAACTACATGAAAATCGGCATTCCCGCCGAAACCCGGCCTGGCGAAACCCGGGTTGCGGCGACTCCGGAGACGGTAAAGAAGCTGGTAGCGGCCGGGCATCAGGTGCTGGTGCAGGCTGACGCTGGCACCTCATCGAGTATCACCGATGAGGCTTATGCTGCGGCTGGCGCGCAAGTGGTCGATGCAGCGGCGGCGTTCGATGCGGAAACCGTACTGAAAGTGCGCGCGCCAAGCGCTGCCGAATTGCCTCTGCTGAAAAGCGGCACGGTGGTGGTGGGCATGTTGAATCTTGATGTCGATAATATTGCTGTTATGGCAAGCCATGGCTTGACTGCATTTGCGCTGGAGGCGGCACCGCGCACATCGCGCGCGCAGTCCATGGACGTACTGTCCTCGCAAGCCAATATCGCCGGTTACAAGGCGGTGCTGATGGCGGCCAATACCTATCAGCGCTTTATGCCGATGCTGATGACTGCCGCCGGTACTGTCAAAGCGGCGCGGATGTTAATCATGGGTGCCGGCGTTGCCGGTTTGCAGGCGATTGCCACCGCCAAGCGTCTTGGCGCGGTGATTGAGGCATCCGATGTCCGGCCTGCTGTCAAGGAACAGATCGAATCGCTCGGGGCGAAGTTCCTGGATGTGCCGTTCATCACCGATGAAGAAAAGGAAGTCGCTCAGGGCATCGGCGGCTACGCGCGGCCGATGCCTGCCGACTGGATGCGGCGTCAGGCCGAGCTGGCGCATGAACGCGCCAGGCAGGCCGATATCATCATCACGACCGCGCTGATTCCAGGCCGTAAGGCACCGCTGCTGATCAGCGAGGAAACCGTCAAGGCCATGAAGCCGGGTTCGGTGATCCTCGACATGGCGGTCGACCAAGGCGGCAACTGCCCATTGTCCGAGAGTGGCAAGACCGTTATCAAACACGGCGTCCATATCATCGGTGAGGGCAACCTGGCGGCGTTGGTGGCTGCCGATGCGTCGGCGTTATATGCCCGTAACCTGCTTGATTTTCTCAAGCTGATCATCAACGCCGAAGGCGCTTTGGCAATCAACCGCGAAGACGATATCGTCGCCGCGACGCTATTGTGCAGCGGCGGCGAAGTCCTGCGCAAATAAGCGGCCTCAAAAGCCTTATCAGCAAGTGGCCGAATACCGATTTAACGATTTAATTAATCGCTGTAAAAAAGCATCCGGTTGCATCCGGATGCTTTATAGACTGGAGAAAGAAGATATGCAACGCATCATGCTGCGCGCCAAAATTCATCGCGCAACCGTCACCCAAGCCGACCTGCACTACGAGGGTTCATGCGGGATCGATGAAGATTTGCTGGAAGCTGCCGATATTCGTGAATTTGAAAAAATCGAGCTGTACAACGTCAACAACGGCCAGCGGTTTTCAACCTACGCCATCCGCGGCAAGCGCGGTAGTGGCGAGATCTCGTTGAATGGCGCGGCTGCCCGTTGCGCGCATCTGGGCGACTTGCTGATCATCTGTACTTATGCGCCACTCGCCGACGATGAGGCGCGCAGCCACGTGCCCAAAGTTGTGTTTGTCGATGACGACAACAAGATCACCGGTTTGAAAAAGATCTAAACAATTCGTCATCCCGGCGCAAGCGGTGACCTGAGCAGGGGGGGGGCACATTGCGGCGCAGCGTTGCGACTAAAATGGATCCCCGCTGGCGCCGGGCGGGTGTTGCGGTAAATAGTAGCGGAAGTTATTCAGACTTGCTTTAAGGGGAAACCATGGAAGTCACGCACACCATCACCAACCTGATCATCTTCGTACTGGCGATCTACGTCGGCTACCACGTGGTCTGGACCGTTACGCCTGCCTTGCATACGCCGCTGATGGCGGTCACCAATGCCATTTCCGCCATCATCATCATCGGCGCGATGTTGGCAGCCGGTCTGACCGAAGGCATCGTCGGCCAGATTGCCGGCACCTTGGCGGTAGCGCTTGCCGCCGTCAATGTATTCGGTGGCTTCCTGGTCACCCAGCGCATGCTGGAAATGTTCAAGAAAAAAGAGCCCAAGGTGAAAGCGGCGACAGATCAGGGAGCCCGGCAATGAGCATTAACCTGGTCACTCTGCTATATCTGATTGCCTCGGTCTGCTTCATCCAGGCGCTCAAGGGCTTGTCGCGCCCGTCTTCGGCGCGGCGCGGCAATGCGTTCGGCATGGCTGGCATGGCGATCGCAGTGGCGACCACAATCGCGCTGATCGTCAAGCTGAAAGCCGAGTCGCACGGCAGCGGCCTGGGCTTCTGGCTGGTGGCTGCTGGCGTGGTAGCAGGCGGCGGCATCGGTACATTTCTGGCCAGGCGCGTCGAAATGACCAAAATGCCGGAGCTGGTGGCGGCAATGCACTCGCTGATCGGCCTGGCGGCGGTGTGTATCGCGGTCGCAGCGGTGGCGGAGCCGTGGGCTTTCGGCATTGCCGCTCACGGCGCAGCGCTGCCCACCGGCAACCGCATCGAACTGTTCATCGGCACCTTCGTCGGTGCGATCACGTTCTCCGGTTCGGTGATCGCATTCGGAAAGTTGTCGGGTAAGTACAAATTCCGTCTGTTCCAGGGCGCGCCGGTGAGTTTTCGCGGTCAGCATTTCATCAACCTGCTGCTGGCGGTGGCGATGATCAGCCTCGGCATCATTTTCGTGCTGACCCAATCCTGGCTGCCGTTCATCCTGATGGCGCTGATCGCTTTCATCCTGGGTGTGCTGATCATCATTCCGATTGGCGGCGCCGACATGCCGGTAGTGGTGTCGATGCTCAACAGCTACTCCGGCTGGGCTGCTGCCGGTATCGGTTTTTCGCTGAATAATGCGATGCTGATCATCGCCGGTTCACTGGTCGGTTCAAGCGGTGCGATTCTCTCCTACATCATGTGCAAGGCGATGAACCGCTCGTTCTTCAACGTCATCCTGGGCGGCTTCGGCGGCGATGCCGCAACGGCTTCCAGCGGCGCTGCGCAACAGCAGCGGCCGGTCAAGTCCGGTTCCGCTGACGATGCCGCTTTCCTGATGGGTAATGCCGAAACCGTGATCATCGTCCCTGGTTACGGTCTGGCGGTGGCGCGTGCGCAGCATGCGCTGAAAGAGTTGACCGAGAAGCTGACGCACAAGGGCGTGATCGTCAAGTACGCGATCCATCCGGTCGCAGGCCGCATGCCTGGTCACATGAACGTGCTGCTGGCGGAAGCTGAAGTGCCCTACGATCAAGTGTTTGAAATGGAAGACATCAACGGCGAATTCGGTCAAGCCGACGTGGTGTTGGTGCTGGGAGCCAACGATGTGGTCAATCCCGCCGCCAAGGATCCGAAGTCGTCGATTGCCGGCATGCCGATCCTGGAAGTCTATAAAGCCAAGACCGTGATCGCCAACAAACGCTCGATGGCCGCCGGTTATGCCGGTC
>NZ_JBIIVN010000035.1:0-18576 GCF_044339385.1 Collimonas sp.
AACAACATCAGCAAGAAGTGGACGATGCCATTGCGGGACTGGAAGGGAGCACTTAACCGCTTCACTATCCAGTTTGAAGAACGGATGAAGCCGAATTAAACGAAATTCCGTTTACACAAAATCCAGCGCACCCTCGTAGTTTGAGTTTTCCCGAATCGACGGGCGAAGTGCAACGCTGGTACGCTAGCTTGGCGCTTTGCCCGTTTGGCAGTAAACCAATGAATTACCCTTCCTTAACTGTTTAAAAAGGCCATGATGAGTACTCGGCTGAAAGAATTGATCGAAAGCTTGGGTGGTCAATTGATCGGCGATGCGGATATACAAGTCTCCGGCATTGCGCCACTGAGCGACGCTACCGCCTCCCAGATCACTTTCCTCTCCAATCCCAGGTTTCGCCCTCAAGCTGCGCAAACGCAAGCGGCCGCTATCATCCTGTCTGCCGCGGATGATGCACTGTTACCCGCCGATTACCCTGGCACGCGTATTGTTGTCAGCAACCCTTATGCCTATTTTGCCAAGGTCGCGCAGTTTTTTGTGGCGCGTAATGCACCCTGTGTCGTTCCCGGCATTCATCCTGCTGCAATCGTCGATCCCGACGCTCAGGTCGCGGCGAGCGCTCATATTGGTCCGAACGTGGTGATTGAGGCTGGGGCCGTGATCGGCGAGCAGACCAGAATCGACGCCGGATGCGTCATCGGACGGGGTGTAAAGATCGGTGCAAATGCTTGCCTTTATCCCAATGTTACCGTTTATGCGGGCTGTGAAATCGGCGCCCGGGCGATGATTCATTCCGGCGTCGTGATTGGTGCCGATGGCTTTGGTTTTGCCAATGAAGGCGGGGCCTGGATCAAGATTCCGCAAACCGGCAGGGTGCTGATCTGCGACGATGTCGAAATCGGCGCCAACACCACGATTGACCGCGGTGCGCTGGCCGATACGGTGATCGAGGAAGGCGCCAAGCTGGATAACCAGATCCAGATTGCCCACAATTGCCATATCGGTGCGCATACCGCGATTGCAGCCTGTGCCGGCATTGCTGGTAGCGCGCGGATCGGCAAATATTGTTCGATTGGCGGCGCCGCGATGATTCATGGCCACATTACCATCGCCGATCATGTGCATGTATCGGCGGGTACGCTGGCGCTGCGTTCGATCTCCGAACCGGGTCAGTACACTGGCTTTTATCCAATTGCCAAGCACGGCGATTGGGAAAAATCTGCAGCTCTGGTACGCAATCTGAACGCAATGCGTGAGAAAATCCGGGCTCTGGAAAAATCTGTCAAACAGCTTAACGAAAAAGATAATGAATAGCGCAACCAACACACTCGACATCAATCAGATCAAAAAATACCTGCCGCATCGCTATCCGCTGCTGCTGGTTGATCGCGTATTGAACTGGGAAAGCGGCAAGTCGATCACTGCGATCAAGAATGTCACGATCAACGAAGAGTTCTTCAACGGTCACTTTCCTAACAAACCTGTGATGCCGGGTGTCTTGACGATCGAAGCGCTGGCGCAAACCGCTGCGCTGTTGTCGTTCCTCACGGAAGGCCGCACTCCCGACGAGAACACCGTGGTGTACTTCCTCGGGATCGATAAAGCGCGCTTTCGCCGTCCGGTGGAACCGGGCGACCAGATCAAGCTGGATGTCGAAATTGTCCGCGTGGTGCGCGGCATCTGGAAATACAAGGCTGTCGCCAGCGTTGACGGCGAAATGGCTGTCGAGGCCGAGTTCATGTGCACCATGCGCACCGCAGTAAGCCCTTCTGCTGCTGGCGCTGCTGCTCCTGCCGCGTGAACCAATGACGCGCATTCATCCTACCGCCGTCATCGACCCCAGGGCGGTGCTCGATAGTTCAGTCGAAGTCGGCGCTTACTCGGTGATCGGGCCGCATGTTTCTATCGGCGCCAATACCAGGGTTGGTCCGCACGCGGTGATCGAAGGACACACCACCATCGGGCGTGACAATTCGATTTTCCAGTTTGGCTCGATCGGCGCTGTCCCGCAGGACAAGAAATACGCCGGTGAACCGACCCGCCTGGAAATTGGCGACCGCAACACCATCCGCGAATTCGTTACGCTAAATCTCGGGACGATCCAGGATGGCGGCGTTACCCGTATCGGTGACGATAACTGGATGATGGCCTACGTCCACGTCGCACACGACTGTCAGATCGGCAGTAATACTACTATTGCCAACAATGCAACGCTGGCTGGCCATGTGCATATTGGCGATTGGGTGCTGTTAGGTGGTTTTACCACCGTGCACCAGTTCTGCCGCATCGGCGCGCATGCGATGACAGCCTTTACCGCCGCCGTCAGCCAGGATGTGCCGCCGTTCGTCACGGCCGCCGGCAATCGCGCAGAGCCCGCCGGTATCAATAGCGAAGGCCTGCGCCGCCGCGGTTTTAGCAGCGAGCAGATCATGGCCATCAAGCGCGCCTACAGAACCATTTATCGTTCCGGCCTGGCGCTGGAGGATGCCATGGCGGCGTTGGCGCAAGAAGAGGCCAAGGTGCCGGCTTCGGCCGGATATCTGGCACTGATGCGCGAATTCATCGCAGCCTCGACACGCGGCATCATCCGCTGACATGGTGCAAATTCTGTCCAGCGTGGCGCTAGCGATGGTCGCCGGTGAGGCGTCCGGCGACTTGTTGGCGGGCCGCCTGTTGTCTGGCTTGCGCCCGCATCTGCCGGATGCGCGGATGTACGGCATTGGCGGCGCCAGGATGGCGGAATACGGCTTTGTCAGCGAGTGGCCGATGGAAAAACTTTCCGTCAACGGCTTGTTCGAAGTGCTGGCTCACTACCGCGAACTCAAGGGTATCCAGAACACACTGCGGGACCGGTTGCTGGCCGATAAGCCGGATGTGTTCATCGGTGTCGATGCGCCAGATTTCAATTTTGGCCTGGAGGCGCAATTGCGGCAGGCCGGTATTCCTACCGTGCATTTTATCGGGCCATCAATCTGGGCCTGGCGCGGCGGCCGCATCAAGAAAATCGCGCGGGCCGCTTCGCACATGCTGGTGATCTTTCCGTTTGAAGAAGAGATTTATCGCAAGGCCGCGATTCCTGTCACTTATGTCGGCCACCCGCTGGCGCAAGTGATCCCGCTGGTGCCTGATGTCGGCGCCGTGCGCATCGCGTTGGATTTGCCCGCTGACAGCCGCGTGGTGGCGATCATGCCGGGCAGCCGCATGGGTGAACTGAAGCACAACACGATCGCTTTTGTACGGGCAGCGAAGATTCTGGCGCAACGCGATCCTGGCATGCGTTTCATCGCGCCGATGGCGGGGCAACGGCAAAGCAGATTTTTTAGCGAACTGGTGGCGCAGGCCGGTTTGCGGGATGTACCGATCCGCTTGCTGGATGGCCAGTCGCATACTGCGATGGCGGCTGCCGATGCAGTACTGGTGGCATCCGGCACCGCTTCTCTGGAAGTTGCGCTGTATAAGAAACCGATGGTGATCGCCTATAAGATGATGCGTGCTACGTGGGAAATCCTGCACCACATGAGTTACCAGCCTTGGATCGGCTTGCCCAATATCCTGGCGCGCGAATTCCTGGTGCCGGAGTTATTGCAGAACGCGGCGACGCCGCAGGCGCTGGCCGATGCATTATCGCAGCAGCTCGACGATGAGTCTCACAAGGCGATGTTGCGGCAGCGGTTCACCGACATGCATCACAGCTTGCTACGCGATACTGCCGGCGAGAGTGCGCAAGCCGTATTGAATATCATTGAACAACAGCGGCACAAGCGTTCGTCTGGCATCTCGCGTGGTTAAACCCGCGCGGTCTTTCTCTATCTCTTATTTTGCTACGGTTGCTGTGACCATGTCCGATCCCAATTTTTCTCTTTTTAACGACGATGACTACCAGGGTGAGATCATCTGTGGCGTCGATGAGGCCGGTCGCGGTCCGTTGGCGGGGTCGGTCTTCGCTGCGGCAGTGATTCTCGACCCGCAACGGCCGCTGATCGGCGTCCGTGATTCCAAAAAACTGACTGCCGAGCGGCGCGAAGCGCTGGCTCAACAGATCAAGGCGCATGCCATGGCGTGGGCCATCGCTGAATGTTCGGAAGAAGAAATCGATTCGCTCAATATTCTGCAAGCGACGATGCTGGCGATGCGGCGTGCGGTAGAGGGCTTGTCGATATTGCCGACGCTGGCGCTGATCGACGGTAATCGATGCCCGCTGCTGCAGATTCGCGCCGAAGCTATCGTCAAGGGTGACGACAAGGTGCAAGCCATTTCAGCTGCCTCGATCCTGGCCAAGACTGCCTGCGATGCGGCATTGCAGGTGTTGCACGCACAATATCCGCACTACGCCTTCGATCAGCACAAAGGCTACCCGACTGCGTTGCACCTGGAGCGGTTGCGGTTGCATGGCGTATCGCCGGTGCATCGTAAATCCTATGCGCCGGTGCGCGCCTTGCTGGGCGTCAAGCCGACGGCAGCATGATGGCAAGGGGAGCACCATGAAACTCATCACATCTTCTGCCAATCCGCTCTACAAGGAACTCAAGCATCTCGCTACCAGCGGGCAGGCGCGGCGTAAAGCCGGACGCACCCTGCTGGATGGTATTCATCTGTGCGAAGCCTATCTGCAGCATGTCGGTTTGCCGGCATTGTGCGTGGTGAGCCAGAGCGCGCTGGAGCACCATGAAGCCGCGCCATTGATCGCACAATGCCAGGCCGGCGCGGTAACGGGCATTGTCTTGCCGGATGCGCAATATCAGGCGCTAAGCCAGGTCGAGCACGGTGTCGGCTTGTTGTTCGTGATTCAAACGCCACACGCGGTGGTGCCGACGGCGCTGACGCAATCGGCAGTGCTGCTCGATAATCTGCAGGATCCGGGCAATTTCGGTTCGATCCTGCGCAGTGCGGCGGCGGCTGGCATAAAACAGATCTACTGCTCTGAGGGTACGGCGTCAGCCTGGTCGCCGAAGGTGCTGCGCGCCGGTATGGGCGCGCATTTCATCCTGGAGATTTTTGAAGGGGTTGATCTGGCGGCCTTGATGAGTAACGCGCAGGTGCCGGTGCTCGCCACCAGTTCCTACGCTACTCAAAGCATTTATCAGGCTGATCTGAGCGCGGCGCTGGCGTGGCTGTTCGGACATGAGGGGCTGGGTGTTGCCGAGGATCTGCTGCAATTGGCTAGCCAGCAGGTGGTGATTCCGCATCGTGGGCAGATGGAGTCGCTCAACGTGGCGGCAGCGGCCGCCGTGTGTTTGTTTGAGCAGCTTCGGCAGAGCTGAGCTGCGGTGGCCGCTGCTGTCGGTGTTGTCCAGATTGACCTGATTCCGGTGATGGCCCGCTTGCAACGCGCAACGCGTGGGCAAAACCCTTGCCCACCTTACCGTTGGGCTGCCTTCCTTTGGCGCTTAGAAGGTCCTGATCTCCGGTTTGATATCTTGCAGGATGGTTGCCGCGATTTCTTCGATTGACTTGGTGGTCGATGACATCCAGCGTATGCCCTCGCGCCGCATGATTTTTTCAGCTTCGTTGACCTCATAGCGGCAATTCGCCAGTGCCGCATATTTGCTCCCTGGACGCCGTTCGTTGCGAATTTCCGACAGGCGGTCAGGCGCAATCGTCAAACCGAAAATCTTTTGCTTGAACGGCAACAGTCCACTCGGCAGCTTGTCTCTTTCGAAATCTTCCGGAACCAATGGATAATTGGCAGCCTTGACGCCGAACTGCATCGCCAGGTACAGGCTGGTTGGCGTCTTGCCGGAGCGCGACACGCCGACCAGAATCACGTCGGCATCGTCTAGATTCTTGTGTGACTGGCCATCGTCGTGGACCAGCGAAAAATTGATGGCTTCGATTCGATTCTTGTATTCGTCCGTGTTGGCGGTATTGTGGCTGCGGCCGATGGTGTGGGTCGACTTGACGCCCAGTTCGTTTTCCAGCGGCTCGACAAAGGTCTGGATCAGATCCATGTGCATGGCCTTGGCATGCTGGATGACTTTCGATAAATCGGCTTTCACCAGTGTCGAAAAAACGATGGGCAGCTTGCCGTCGGCTGTAAAAGCCTCGTTGATCTTGCGGGTGGCCTCGTAGGCTTTGTCCAATGTGTCGATGAAAGGCAGCCGCACTTGTTTGAAGCGCAGATCGAATTGGGTCAGCACCGAGTGGCCGAAGGTCTCTGCCGTGATGCCGGTGCCATCGGAGACAAAGAACACTGTGCGATTGGCTGGGGTCAATGGAGCTGGAGCGGCATCTGGCATGGTGTTGTTAAAAAATAAAATAAAGTGAACGGATTCCAAGGCAAGCAAGGCCGGGTATTTTGCCTTGAAAGCCGTTGGCTGGCGCCAAAGGCAAATAGATTGTGCATTGTAGTACTGAGCGGCCGGTTTGCCTTGTGCGCCTTTTGAGCGCAAATTGGCATAAAATGACGACCAACTGATTATTTTGAGCTACCTGACGAAGAATAACAAAAAGCCAAGGGCGGCGAAGGCAATTGTGAAGATTTCTTATCATCAAACTAGAGGTTGTTATGTCCAATGCAATACAGATGGGTGCTACCCAGGGAGCGGCTTACGTCATCTCCTTTGAAAATTTGCGGATGACGGATGTTGATTCCGTTGGCGGCAAAAATGCATCACTGGGTGAAATGATCAGCCAGCTGGCCGGCGCCGGAGTTCGCGTTCCGGGCGGCTTTGCTACGACTGCGCAGGCATTTCGCGATTTTCTGTCGCATAGTGTCGACGGTGGGCCAGCCTTGGCCGAGCGCATCGCAGAACGCCTGGCAACCTTGAATATCGAAGACTTGCGGGCGCTGGCGCAGGCCGGTGCCGAGATTCGTCAATGGATTATCGAAACACCGTTCCAGCCGCGTCTGGAACAGGAAATCAACGATTTCTACAAACGCCTGGTGGCTGATTCTTCCAGCGAAATGTCGTTCGCCGTACGTTCTTCGGCAACCGCTGAAGATTTGCCGGACGCTTCGTTCGCCGGCCAGCAGGAAACCTTCCTCAACGTGGTCGGCATCGACAACGTGCTGGAGGCCATGAAACACGTGTTCGCCTCCCTGTATAACGACCGCGCCATTTCCTATCGCGTTCACAAAGGCTTCACCCATGCCGAAGTCGCGTTGTCGGCTGGTGTGCAGCGCATGGTGCGTTCCGACTTGGGCGCTGCCGGCGTCATGTTCACGCTGGATACTGAATCCGGTTTCAAGGACGTGGTGTTCATCACGTCTAGCTACGGCCTTGGCGAAACAGTGGTTCAAGGTGCGGTGAATCCTGACGAATTCTACGTCCACAAGCCGATGCTGGAACAAGGCAAGTTGCCGATCATTCGCCGCAACATTGGCTCTAAGCTGATCAAGATGGAATTCACCGGCGAAGCCAAGGCCGGTCGTTCGGTTCGTACCGTCGATGTGCCGATCGAACTGCGCAATCGCTATTCGCTGGATGACAACGAAATCGTCGAACTGGCCAAGTACGCTGCCATCATCGAGAAGCACTATCAGCGTCCGATGGATATCGAATGGGGCAAGGATGGCCGCGATGGTAAATTATATATTTTGCAAGCCCGTCCGGAGACTGTGAAATCGCAGGAAAAATCGACCGATGCGCAGCAGCGTTTCAAGCTCAAGGGCATCGGTACCGTACTGACTCACGGCCGTGCCATCGGCCAGAAGATCGGTGCCGGTCCGGTGCGCGTGATTCATGACGCCTCGGAAATGGAACGGGTTCAACCGGGTGATGTGCTGGTTGCCGACATGACCGACCCTAACTGGGAACCAGTGATGAAGCGCGCTTCAGCGATCGTCACCAACCGTGGCGGCCGTACCTGCCATGCGGCGATCATCGCGCGCGAACTGGGTGTGCCGGCAGTGGTGGGTTGCGGCGACGCTACCGAGGCGCTGAAGGACGGCACACTGGTTACCGTCTCTTGCGCAGAGGGTGATGAAGGCAAGATTTATGATGGCCTGCTGGAAACCGAAGTATCCGAAGTGGCGCGTGGCGAACTGCCGGCACTGCCGTTGAAGATCATGATGAACGTCGGTAATCCACAACTGGCTTTCGACTTCCAGTCGATTCCAAATGGCGGGGTCGGTCTGGCGCGCCTGGAATTCATCATCAACAACAACATTGGCGTTCATCCGCGCGCGATCCTCGAATATCCGAACATCGATGCCGATCTGAAGAAGGCGGTTGAGTCGGTAGCCCGCGGCCACGCTTCGCCGAAGGCCTTCTATGTTGACAAGCTGGCCGAAGGCATCGCCACTATCGCTGCGGCTTTCTGGCCAAAGAAAGTCATCGTGCGCCTGTCTGACTTCAAGTCGAACGAGTACAAGAAGCTGATCGGCGGTTCGCGCTACGAGCCCGATGAGGAAAATCCGATGCTCGGTTTCCGTGGCGCTGCGCGTTACCTGGCCAGCGACTTTGCCGAAGCATTCGAAATGGAATGCCAGGCCATGAAGCGGGTGCGCAACGACATGGGGCTGACCAACGTCGAAATCATGGTGCCTTTTGTGCGTACTCTGGGACAAGCCGAAAAAGTCATTGGCTTGCTGGGCAAGAACGGCCTGGTGCGCGGTGAGAACGATTTGCGCGTAATCATGATGTGCGAAGTGCCATCGAATGCCATTCTGGCCGAGCAATTCCTCGAATATTTCGACGGTTTCTCGATCGGCTCCAATGACCTGACGCAGCTGACGCTGGGTCTGGATCGCGATTCCGGCATGGAGTTGCTGGCAGCGGATTTTGACGAGCGCGACCCGGCTATCCTGGCCTTGCTGGAAAAGGTGATTGCAACCTGTATCGCCAAGGGCAAGTACGTTGGCATTTGCGGTCAGGGGCCGTCGGATCATCCTGATTTTGCTGAATGGCTGATGAAGCAAGGCATCGAATCGATTTCCCTGAATCCTGATTCGGTAATCGATACCTGGCAAAAACTGGCAGCCGCGCAATAACGGTCTGACTCGACATAAAAAACGCGAGCTGAGTGCTCGCGTTTTTTCGACTGCGAATTGCGCGTTAGTCCGGCGGCAAGTTTGAGCCAGCCTGCCAAACCTGCAACGCATCAGCGACCCGCCGCATCACATCTGGCCAGGCGCCGGCCTGTTGTTGCCGAAACAGTCTTGCGCTTGGATACCAGGGACTGTCATTGCGCTCAAGTAGCCAGCGCCAGTCGGGAGCCCAAGGCAGCAGGATCCAGACCGGTTTGCCCAGTGCAGCGGCCAGGTGGGCGATCGACGTATCGACGCTGATCACCAGATCCAGATTGGCGATGATGGCAGCGGTATCGTCGAAGTCGGTAATGTCGGTGGCTGCCAGCCGCAGCTTGGGCGTGTGGTGTAGGAATGCCAGATCGGTTTCTCGAACTTCCTTTTGAATCAGGAAGAAATCGGCTGCTGCCGATTGCAGCAGCGGCGCAAATTCCGCCAGCCTCATTGAGCGCTGTTGGTCGTTGGTGTTGAACGGATTGCCGCAGCAGACCAGGCCGATCCGTAATTTTCCATCGGTCAGATCCTGCCGGGTTTTCCAGCGTAGCGCTTTGGCATCGTCACTATAAAAATAGGCTTGCCCATTTGGGATGGTCGCCGGGATTGTATCCAGATCGCTCTTGAAGGCCAGCGCTAGGCTCATCAGCGGCGTTTGGTAATCGACTTGCGGCACTGTCTCGCCGATGCCGATTACAGTTATCTCGCGGCCCATGGTCTGGGCAATCGTCTTGAGCGACGGATCGACTTCCAGTATCACCTCGGCGCCTGGTGCCGCCACCATTGGCGCATAACGGCAAAAATGGATGGTGTCGCCTAAACCTTGTTCCGCCCATAGCAAGATCCGCTTGCCGCTGATCGGCGTGGCGCCAAGCCACAGAGGAATATCGGTGTGGCGCGGCGTATCTGCGTTGCCTTTTTTCCAGCGATATTCGTAGCTTTGCCAGCCTTGCTCGAATTGTCCCAGCACCAGTTGCGACAGTGCTTGATTTGATAGCACGTCGGCATAGTCGTGTTGCAGGTGCAACGCCTTACGGTAGCTGTCGAGGGCTTCTTCGTGACGCTGAATGCGGCTCAGCGTCAGGCCTTGATCGCCCCAAGCTGCGGCATTGTCAGGTGCCAGCTTGAGACCGGTTGCGTGATCGCTTAGCGCTTCTTCATAACGCCCAAGCTTGTGACGGAGGACGCCGCGGTCAAGCCAGTGGGCAGGATTGTCAGGATCTAGCGTGATGGCACGGTCGATCGATTCCAACGCATCAGCGTAGCGCTCCAGCTTGTCCAGCGTCATGCCTTTCTGGTACCAATTACAGGGGGTCGCGGGTTGCAGCGCGACGGCCCGATCGAAACTGGCCAGCGCTTCGTCGAAATATCCGAGCTTGTAAAGGATACCGGCTCGGTGCGACCAGCCCTCGGCATAGTCAGTCCAATGCGCCAATGCGTGTTCGATGCAGTGCAGCGCATCCTGATAACGTGTAAGGCTGGCCAGCGTGACTGTCTTGGCCAACAGGATCTCCGGCTTGAGATAACCTGTCGAGAGAATATGCTCGTACGCCAGCAGTGCTTCGTCGAACCGACCGGATTCGAATTGCGCCCTGGCCAGTTTGTAGTGCAGGGGGACAGCTAGCGCTGGGTTGTTGGTTGCCAGTCCGATAGCTTGCTTAAAAAGCCGGATTGCCTCGTCGCGTTTTCCGGTGGCTGCGCAAATCACGCCCAGAACATGCAGGGCGTCGATATTTTCCGGCTGATTGCCCAACAGGGCTTTCAGCGACCGCTCGGCGCGATCTGCATGGCCGCTCTGGAAATCCTTGTAGGCTTGCTGGACAGGGAGAATTGGGTTCATTGATCTGTGGCTCAAAGCATCCCGCGGCGGGAGATTGTCTGCTTGTTGAAGATGGCGCAAATGCGGACGCAAAAGGGTGAAGCAAAAGGCGAAGCATAGCACTTCATCAAGGCGTGATCAGTATTCGCATATCGTGCGGCGGCCATATAACTACGCTTTCATTGTGAAATGGATTACACTGTGTGTACGCAACATAACGGAGATTAATATGGCCGGATGGGTGATGTGGATGTTGGCTGCCGGTGTGCTGATTGCGCTGGAGTTGTTCAGTACCACCTTTTATTTATTAATGGTGGCAATCGGCCTCGCCGTCGGCGGTGTTGCTGCGCTGGCTGGCCTCGATATTGAGTGGCAATTCCTGATCGCTGCGCTGGTAGCCGTGGTGGCGACTTACATTTTAAGGCGCAGCAAATTCGGCCGACGTACCAAAGTGCATGCGGAGCGTGATCCCAATGTCAACCTGGATATCGGTCAGTCGCTGCTGGTTGATCAATGGCAGCATGAGCCGGGCACTGACGGTGTTGCTGATTTGTACACGGCGCGCGTCAAATATCGCGGCGCGATGTGGGATGTCGAGCTGGCGCCGTCTGCTGTTGCGCAATCCGGTCTGTACGTGATCCATGAAATACGCGGGAGTTGCCTCATAGTCGGTAATGCACCGGGTAAGCATTAATACGCATTAATCTGTTTTCCAGCGTTCTCAATCATTTGCCATTATTTTTATCGGTTGGATATTGATGATTCATTGATTACTCATTGATTACTCATCGAATATTCATCGAATATTCATCGATTTGGCACATGCTCCTATCTTTAATTTACAAGGAAAAATTATGTTCGGAAGCGCATCGTTAATACTATTAGTCATCGCGATCATATTCATCGCCAAAACGATCAAGCTAGTGCCGCAGCAGCATGCATGGGTGGTGGAACGGTTGGGTAAGTATCACGCCACACTTGGCCCTGGCTTGAGTATCGTGGTGCCGTTTATTGATCGCGTAGCCTACAAGCACGTGCTGAAGGAAATCCCGCTGGATGTGCCGCCGCAGGTTTGTATCACCCGCGATAATACGCAATTGCAGGTCGACGGCATTTTGTATTTCCAGATCACCGATCCAATGCGCGCTTCTTACGGCTCATCCAACTATATTGCCGCGATCACGCAACTGGCGCAAACCACCTTGCGTTCGGTGATCGGCAAGATGGAACTCGACAAGACATTTGAAGAGCGCGATCACATCAATACCACGATCGTCAGCGCAATTGATGAGTCGGCTGCCAACTGGGGCGTCAAGGTGCTGCGTTATGAAATCAAGGACCTGACGCCACCAAAGGAAATTCTGCATGCGATGCAGGCGCAGATTACTGCAGAGCGCGAGAAGCGGGCCTTGATTGCGGCATCCGAAGGCCGCAAGCAGGAGCAGATCAATATCGCCACCGGCGAACGCGAAGCCTCGATTGCTAAGTCGGAAGGTGAGAAGCAGGCATCCATCAACCGGGCCCAAGGTCAGGCTGCTGCGATCCTGTCGATCGCGGAGGCGAGTGCCGAGGCGATTCGCAAGACGGCTGCCGCGATCCAGTCGCCGGGCGGTTCGGATGCGGTCAACCTGAAAGTGGCCGAGCAATATGTGGCTGCCTTCGGTCAACTGGCGAAAACCAATAACTCGATCATCGTACCGGCCAATATGGGCGATATCAGCGGATTGATTGCTACCGCTATGCAAGTGGTGAAATCGCAGGGCGGTAAATCTTAAGCCCAAATAGCAAATAAACCGGCAAACAAAGCAGCAAACAAACAGCCCCGGCCAACGTCAGTTGCGCCGGGGCTGTTTGTTTGTTTGTTTGTTTGGATGTTTAACGGCGATGTTGTTTCATTGCCGCCGCCACTTCGCGCTGGCCGTCGCGCTCACGCTCGGTGGCGCGCTTGTCATGTTGTTTCTTGCCCTTGGCCAGGCCGATCTCGCATTTGATGCGGCCACGCAGGTAATGCAGGTTGATCGGCACCAGCGTATAGCCGGAGCGCTCCACCTTGCCGATCAGTTTCTTGATTTCTTCGGCGTGCAGCAATAGCTTGCGGGTCCGCACCGCTTCCGGGTGGACGTGGCTGGAGGCGCTGAGGAGGGCGCTGATATGGGCGCCGAACAGGAATACTTCGCCGTTGCGGACGATCACGTAGGCTTCTTTCAGTTGTGCGCGTCCGGCCCGGATTGCCTTGACTTCCCAGCCATGCAACTCCATGCCTGCTTCGAAACGCTCTTCGATGAAATAATCGTGGAAGGCTTTTTTATTATCAATAATGCTCATGTATTAGGAAAATCGCGCAGGTCGGTTAAAATTTCAAGTTGTGATTCTATCAAACGGTTGATATTCAATGGCAGTAGTGCATAAAACGGTACTTTTGGGGTACAGCGCTGAACAGATGTTCGCGTTGGTCGATCGGGTCGAGGAGTACCCGCAATTCTTGCCGTGGTGCGGCGGCGTCGAGGTCCGTGAACGTGCCGAAGGCAGGTTGGTGGCGACGCTGAACATACATTACCACGGTATCCGGCAATCTTTTACCACGGAAAACAGCAATACCCCTCCGGTGGCGATGCAGATGCGCCTGCTGGAGGGGTCGTTCAAGCATCTCGACGGCAACTGGAGTTTCAAGGCGCTGCGTGCCGATGCCTGCAAAATCGAGTTCGACCTGCACTACGAATTTTCCAATCGCCTCCTGGAAAAACTGATCGGTCCGGTATTCAGCATGATCGCCAATAGTTTTGTCGATTCATTCTGTAAGCGCGCTGACGCGGTCTATGGCCATCATGACTGAGGTCGCAGCCAGGATTGACGACATTGCCGGGAGCGGCAAACTGATCCGGATACAGGTTTGTTACGCCACCCCTGAGCGCCAGGTCTTGCGCGAGCTGGAGGTGGCGGCTGGCACGTTGTTGCATGATGGTATCGAGCGCAGCGGCTTGCTGGATGAAATTCGCGAAATCGACTTGAGTTGCTGGCGGGTTGGTATCTATGGCAAGCTGAAGACGCTTGATGCGGTGCTGCGGGATCGCGACCGCATCGAAATCTACCGGCCGCTGATCGCCGATCCGAAGGAGTCGCGCCGTAAGCGGGCCGATAAAAAAGCCCGCTGAGAAGCTAATGCCGTTCAGTTGGGCTCAATGAGCTTTGATTTTTGACGCGAAAAGAATCGTAAAACTAAGAAAAGCGCCGCTCCGAATGACTTCGCAGCGGCGCTTCTTGTGTTAACTGAACGGGCTTGCCGCTTAAAGGCAGGCTGCATTAGGTTCGGGATATTTTTTCCGATCTATTGGCATTCGTCCAGAATGCGCCGGTTTTCTTGGGTTTGCTGTGCGCGTTGTGCGTCGCTGATGTATGAGCGCCGGCCATTGGCAATAGGTTTGCGCGATGCGCGCGCCGGAATCGAGCGTGCGCTGGTTGGCGCGGGCGTTGGCGCAATTGTTGGCCTTGTCGGCCTTTTGCTTGGCTTCCTGAGCCGATTTTTTATCTTTTTCCGCTTGCTCGGCCTTGCGCTTCTGGAAAGCTGCATTTTGATCAGCAAAGCTGGGCGGTGCTTTGGTGTCAGGCTTGCTATCGGAGCCATCAGCGACGCCAACGCCAGCCTCCCCCGCGCCGTTGGCGCGCGGTAGGTTTTGGCTTGGCGCCTTCAGGATGCGCTGGTTTGGCACCGAGGCCGGGGGCGGCATATCCGAATATTGTTTCACGCCTTTTTCATCCAGCCAGACGAATTGCGCCAACGCCGACGTCGCAATGCTCAGCAAGGCCAGCACCGCAGTGGCGGAAAAAGCCTGTTTCAGGCGTATCACTTTCATTACTTGTCCTCGGGCGCATTGGGAAGGGGCAGAGCGGAGATTTCGCCATGTTTTGTACCCCATGTCAATCAATCGACAGTGCTTTATGGAAACAATTTTCATGGTTTTTTGCAGAGTTAGGCGACTTGCGCGGATTTCTGTATAATTCGGTTTTGCGCCTATAGGAAAAACTATGCGTCTACTTCAAAAAGCACTCACGTTCGATGACGTGCTGTTGGTTCCGGCTTACTCCGACATCCTCCCCAAAGACACCACTCTCAGAACACGCCTGTCCCGCAATATCGATATCAACATTCCGCTGTTGTCGGCTGCGATGGATACGGTCACCGAAGCGCGGCTGGCTATTGCCATGGCGCAAGAGGGCGGCATCGGCATCATTCACAAGAATTTGACCGCGCAGGAACAGGCGCGCGAAGTATCCAAGGTCAAGCGTTTCGAATCCGGCGTGGTCCGCGATCCGATCACGATTCCGCCGAACATGCGCATCCGTGAAGTGATGGCGTTGTCGGAATTGCATGGCATCAGCGGTTTCCCGGTGGTTGACGGCAATCGCCTGGTTGGCATCATCACCAATCGCGATCTGCGTTTTGAGGAAGAACTGGACGCTGAAGTCAGCGCCAAGATGACCCCGCGCGACAAGCTGGTCTACGTCAAGGATGGCGCCGATCTGTCGGAAGCCAAGCGCCTGATGAACAAGCATCGCCTTGAGCGTGTGATGGTGGTCAACGACGCTTTCGAACTGCGCGGCCTGATCACGGTCAAGGATATCCAGAAATCGACATCGCACCCGCTGGCCTCCAAGGACAGCCAGGGCAAGCTGCGCGTCGGCGCGGCGGTTGGTGTCGGCGTCGATAACGAAGAACGCATCGAACTGCTGGTCAAGGCTGGGATCGACGTCATCGTGGTTGATACTGCGCACGGTCACTCCAAGGGTGTGCTGGATCGCGTCAAATGGGTCAAGCAGAATTTCCCGCAGGTAGAGGTCATCGGTGGCAATATCGCAACTGCCGCAGCCGCCAAGGCACTGGCAGACCATGGTGCCGATGGCGTCAAGGTTGGTATCGGCCCAGGTTCAATTTGCACCACGCGTATCGTTGCCGGCGTCGGCGTGCCGCAGATTTCTGCAATCGCCAACGTCGCGCAAGCGCTCAAGGGCACCGGCATTCCATGTATCGCCGACGGCGGTATCCGTTTCTCCGGTGACATCGCCAAGGCACTGGCCGCCGGCGCATCGACGGTGATGATGGGCAGCATGTTCGCCGGTACTGAAGAGGCGCCGGGCGAAGTGATCCTGTTCCAGGGCCGCAGTTACAAGTCGTATCGTGGCATGGGTAGCGTGGGCGCGATGTCGGACGGTTCTGCCGACCGCTATTTCCAGGACTCCGCCAACAAGGCTGACAAATTTGTTCCGGAAGGCATCGAAGGCCAGGTTCCTTACAAGGGCAGCGTCCTGACGATCTTGTATCAACTGATCGGCGGCGTGCGTTCTTCGATGGGCTACTGCGGTTGTGCGACGATTGAGGAATTGCGCGAAAAAGCCGAGTTCGTAGAAATCACCTCCGCCGGTATGCGCGAATCGCATGTCCATGATGTTCAGATCACCAAGGAAGCGCCTAACTATCGGACCGACTGATAGTTGGATTTGTACCTTGATCTAGTCCAAGCGCGCGCCACCTGCGGAATACCGCCGGTGGCGCGCGCAGTTTAAAGATTCTCTAAATCAGCCATCAGGCATTCACCATGCACTCAAAAATCCTCATCCTCGATTTCGGCTCCCAGGTAACCCAACTGATCGCACGCCGTGTGCGCGACGCTGGCGTGTTTTCCGAGGTCTATCCTTACGATGTGTCCGACGAATTCATCCGCAGCTACGGCGCTGCCGGTGTGATCCTGTCGGGTGGCCCCAACAGCGTCACCGATGGCGACACGCCACGTGCACCGCAAGCAGTCTTTGAGCTGGGCGTACCGGTTTTCGGCATTTGCTACGGCATGCAAACCATGGCTGAGCAATTAGGCGGCAAGGTCGAGATGGGCAAGGTCCGCGAATTCGGCTACGCCGAAGTGCGGGCACGCGGCCATACCGCGCTGTTGAAGGACATTAGCGATTTCGTCACGTCAGACGCGCACTCCATGCTGAAGGTCTGGATGAGCCACGGCGATAAGGTCGAGCAGATGCCAGCCGGCTTCAAACTGATGGCATCGACCGCAAACTGCCCGATCGCCGGCATGGCCGATGAGGAGCGCCGTTTCTACGCGGTGCAGTTCCACCCGGAAGTGACGCACACAGTCCAAGGCGAGGCGATGCTGAAGCGTTTCGTGATCGATATCTGCGGCTGCAATCCAGACTGGAACATGCCGGACTATATCGCTGAAGCGGTTGCATCGATCCGCAAACAGGTTGGTAGCGACGAGGTCATCCTGGGCTTGTCTGGTGGTGTCGACAGCAGCGTAGCCGCAGCATTGATCCATCGCGCCATCGGCGATCAGTTGACCTGCGTATTCGTCGACCATGGTCTGCTGCGCCTCGATGAAGGCAAGATGGTGATGGAGATGTTTGCCAAGAATCTCGGCGTCAAGGTAATCCACGTCGACGCCACCGCGCAGTTCATGGGCCATCTGGCCGGCGTGACCGATCCCGAAGCCAAGCGCAAGATCATCGGCCGTGAGTTCGTTGAAGTATTCCAGGCCGAATCGGCCAAGCTGAAGAATGCCAAATGGCTGGCCCAAGGCACGATTTATCCAGACGTTATCGAAAGCGCCGGCAAAGGCAAGAACGCCGCCCACACCATCAAGAGCCACCACAACGTCGGCGGCCTGCCGGAAACCCTGAATCTGCAGCTACTGGAGCCGCTGCGCGAACTATTCAAGGATGAAGTCCGCAAACTAGGCGTTGCGCTCGGTCTGCCGCACGCGATGGTGTATCGCCATCCATTCCCGGGCCCGGGCCTCGGTGTGCGCATTCTGGGCGAAGTCAAAAAGGAATTCGCCGACCTGCTGCGTCGCGCCGATGCCATTTTCATTGAAGAGCTGCGCAACACCAAGGATGACAGCGACCAATCCTGGTACGACAAGACCAGCCAGGCGTTCGCGGTTTTCCTGCCGGTGAAGTCAGTCGGCGTGATGGGCGACGGCCGCACCTACGAATACGTAGTGGCGTTGCGCGCAGTGCAGACCCAGGATTTCATGACCGCACACTGGGCACATCTGCCGCACGAGTTGCTGGGCCGGGTGTCGAACCGCATCATCAATGAAGTGCGCGGGATTAATCGCGTGGTCTACGATATTTCCGGGAAGCCGCCTGCGACGATTGAGTGGGAGTAGAAACTATTACGTAAGTTGTTGATTTATATAGGTTTTATAGTTACACAAAACAGACACACGCCTAACTAAGTTGTTGATTTAGTTGGGCGTTGGCATTAAAGTTACACGTAAAGCTACACAACGCTGTAGCCGTTCAAAAACGTAGTAACCCAAAGCACATATGCCGCTAAAAAAACAAACGTTTAATGCTGACGAAATAGAAATATACGACGAAGCTGTTGTGTATAAGCGCGGCGAGTATTGGCAAATGCGTATGTGGTTGGGTAAGGAAAAGAAATACGCACGTTTTAGCTTACGCACACGTAACAGAGATACGGCAATAGACAAAGCAAAAAAATATTATCACGAACTAATGGCGCAGCAGTTGGCAGGTAAAACTTATTTTTCCAAAACAACAAAGCAAGGCGTTGAAGAATATTTGAAACAACGTGCGCTTGACGTGGAGGCTGAGCTAATAGTTAAAGGACGTTATGGAACTATTAAAACGCACTTGGAGCATTGGCTTGATTGAGCTTCCCTCGATTTTTCGTCTCCCAACAGGTGGCTTTTATGCCGCCTGTTTTTCCTGATGTTGCTCAGTGAGCCAGTCATCTAAATACTGGCAGGGTGAACGATAGCCAAGCGTC